>QIDW01000299.1 GCA_003230435.1 Acidimicrobiia bacterium
GCGAGCGCCCAACGGTACGAGTCGGGGACCCCGGCGCAGTCGAGTGCCACATCGGGTCCCACGCCTCCGGTCATCCCCCGAATCGTTTCGACCGGTTCACTCGCGGTGTAGTCGACTGTCTCGTATCCCAGCTCGGCTGCCTTCTCGAGGCGCTCTCCCCGACCGACCACGATCACCCGTCCCGCGCCGAGCGCACGCGCAGCGTCACACGCCAGCAGTCCCACCGGCCCCGGACCGAGCACCACGACAGTGTCACCGGCCCTTATGTTCCCCCGCTCTGCGGCGTGGAGGGCGATGGCAGCGGGATCGAGCAGAGCGCCCTGGTGAAAGCTCAGCTCGTCAGGAAGGGCGAATACGGACTTGATCCCGTGCACGACGTACTCGGCGAAGGCGCCCTGCCAGTTGTGGCCGTACTGGCGGTGCACCTCGGTGTTGCCGTAGTTCTCGCAAAGGTTGTATCTGCCATCGACGCACTTCTTGCAGAAACCGCACGCGTCGTGCGACGTTCCAGCCACCCGGTCACCAACGGCGAAGCCGAAAACGGCCGCGCCCTCACCAAGCTCACACACCACCCCGGCCCACTCGTGTCCTGGAATGAACGGGTACGACGGTGGCCAGAAGCCCGGGTAGTCGCCCCGCAGAAGATGGGCATCCGTGCCACAGATGGTGATTGCCTTCACCCGACAAAGGACCTCCTGGGGTCCCGGGGTCGGCTTGTCGACCTCCTCGATGGAGAACTCGTTGGGGGCAGTGAGCACCAGGGCTTTCATGAATGGTGTCCTCTCAAATCATCGCCAAGGGATCCACCATCGAACCGGTGGCCCCTCGAATCTTCAGCGGTAGCATCACGAAGAGGAACTCGTACACCTGATCGCGCGCGATGTCCTCCAGGTAGATGCTCTCCAACAGGTAGATCCCGTTCTCAATAAGCAGCTTGGTGTGCACCGGCTGCGGGTTCGCGGGAGTACCGCGATCTGGTGTCGGCATGACCTCATAGGTCTCAGTGTCGGTGCCAGTGGCGACCACGCCCTTATCCAACAGCCACTCAGCGGCAGAGAGGTCGGGGCCGGCTGTCTTGTGGGCCTCCATTGCCTTGGCATCCGGCCAATACTTGAGATAGCCGGTGCGAATGAGCACGACGTCCCACGGTCGGACCTCGACGCCCTGTGCATCGGCGATCGCCTGCAACTCGTCTGCACCGACCGGTTCGCTCGCCGGCAACGCATCCACACCGCGGTACGTGGGCGGGTCGAGCAGGATGCCCCTCGTGAAGAAGGGCGGGAGATGCGAGGCATCGCCGACGATCGGACCGTGATCCGTGAGGTGCTCCGCAGTGTTGCCGCCGCCGTACCAATGGTTGTCGTCGCCGATGGTCATGTGGGCGAGACCATCGATGTGTGCCCCAGAGTGCGAGCATGCCATCAGATACTCGGCCATGTAGCCAAGACCGACCTCGTTTGGCGGTCCCCACGGCTGTATCCCACCCGCCTTGATCCCTGGAGGCGTCCGATAGTTGAGCAATTGAAACGGCGGATGCCCCGGGAAGAGTGGCATTCCGGTGAATCGGGGGGTCGACAGCGAGTAGGAGTGACCCTCCTTCACCATCTGGGCCGCCTCGACAACCTTCTCAGCTGGCATGTCCCTCACGGGGCCAACGTCTTGGATCTCGCTCATGTTTGCTCCCTCATTGCTTCCCACACTCGCTGCGGCGTCAGTGGTAGATCGCGGATCGTCAGGCCGGTGGCCTCGCGGACCGCGGCACCGACGGCTGGAGCGGTGCACAACAGGCTTCCCTCACTGACGCCTTTGGCGCCGTAGGGGCCGGGTCCATCGCTGTTCTCAATGCTGTCGCTGACCAGCTCGGCCGGCAGATCTTTGCTCGTGGGGATCCGATAGTCGATGGCGCCCATGTTCCTTATGCGCCCCATCTCGTCGTGGATCATCACTTCCATGAGTGTGTGCCCAAGACCCATGATCGCCGCGCCTTCGTCCTGTCCGTGCACCTGCTGCGGGTTGAGCGCGGTCCCGACATCACCGACGGTCACATGCTTGATGATCTGGATCTCTCCCGTCTCATCGTCAACCTCGGCTTCAATGGCCGTACAGTTGAACTCGAAGAACGCAGCCGAACCCGCGAGCGGATGGTCGGGCTCCTTGTCCTTTCGCATTTCGCCGTTGCCGATGACCTCGCCACCGAGGGAGCCGAGACCTTCCTGAACCACCTCGACGATCGGCAGTTCCTCACCGGTGAAACGGACGGTGCCGCCATCGACGTCGATGTCGGCCTCGTCCATCCCGTGGATTCGGGAGGCCATAGCCCTCACCTTGCCGTGGATGTCCTTGCAGGCCCGATAGACCGACGTACCCATGAGCACGGTCGACCGGCTGGCGGACGTCTGCTGATCGTACGGTACGATCGCTGTGTCGCCCATGATGACGCTGATGCGCTCGATGGGAATTCCCATCTCCTGAGCGACGATCTGGGAGAGCACGGTCCTGGCGCCCTGTCCCATGTCGGACGTACCGCAGAAGACAAGCGCGCTTCCATCTGCGAGTAGTCGCACCGTCGAATAGGAGAGACCGGTGGTCGGCCCGGACTTCAAACCGAGAGCGATGCCCCGGCCGCGCCCCTCCGACAGCGGGGCGTCCCAACCGATCAGCTCGGCAGCCTTGTCGACCGTCTGTCTCCAATCGCCGTCCGCGGGCGTGTCACCGGGGATGAACTCGACACCCTTCTCCGGCAGATTGCGCCGCCTGATCTCGAGGCGATCGATGCCGAGACCGAGGGCCGCCTCATCGAGCGTGCACTCGCGCGCCCATGTGATCTGTGGTACGCCGAATCCGCGGAAGGCGGTAGTTGGCGTAGTGTTCGAGAGGATCGTCCTTCCCGCGATCTTGACGACTGGGACCCGGTACGGTCCGGCAGCCACGTAGGACGCCTTGCTCGCGACACGGTCCGCGATGTCGACGTATGCGCCGATGAGGTAATCCGTCTCGGTATCGTTGAAGACCATGTCACCGTCATTGGTCAGCCCCAGCCTCACCCGAACCCGGGTCGATGACCGCCGGACGGCCTGGAAAGTCTCTTCGAGCGACATGATCAAGCGAACCGGCCTGCCGGTCTTCATCGCCATGTAGGCGACCAGTGGCTCGAGCTTCGGATGCTGCTTGCCGCCGAAACCGCCACCGGGATCAGGAGCGAAGATCCGCAGCTTGGAGAGCGGCAGGTCGAGAAGCTTCGCCAGAGTCTTCTGGAGCTGGAACGGGTGCTGAATCGTGCTCCATACCTTGAGCTCGTCGCCCTCCGGTGCAACCATGAACGCATGTGGCTCGATGGCAAAGTGGGTGACCATGGGGAACTCGTACTTCCGCTCGATCACATAGTCCGCCTCCCCTTCGATCGCACCGATGTCGCCCCAGCCGAAGTTGAACTCGGTCTTGATGTTGGAGTGAGCGAAAGGTTCGTTCGGCCGCAACGACGGATGCTGGACCAGGTCCGCGTCCGGATCGAGCGCTGCGTCAATGGAGAACACTCCGGGCAGCACTTCGTACTCGACCTCGACAAGAGCAACAGCCTCCTCTGCAGCCTCCTTCGTGTCTGCGGCAACAGCGGCAATCGGTTCACCGTGGTACTTCACCTCGCCGTCGGCGAGGATCGGGCGGTCCTCGTACTGGGGCCCGAATCGCGGCATCGGATGCGGAAGGTCCTTCGGAGTCAAGATGAGCTGGACGCCGGGAACCTGCTCTGCCTTGGTGGTGTCAATCGAGATGATCCGTGCTCGACCCTCATCGATCTTCACCAGCTTGGCCTGCAGTTCGTCAACGAGATGGATGTCGGCGACGTACTGCTGCGCGCCGGTAACTCGATCCCGTCCCCCGACCCGGTTCGGCGAAGAGCCTACGGATCCGTTTGCAGTCATTCCCTCCCCGCTTTCGCGGCCAGCATGACCGCCTCGGTGATCTGCAGATACCCTGCACAGCGGCAGAGGTTCCCACCGAGCGCCTCGTGCACGTCTTCGATGGAGGGATCCAAATTGCGCTGCAGGAAGGCATGGGCCGACATCAGCTGCCCGGGAATGCAGAACCCACACTGCGGGGCGCTGACGTCGAGGAATGCCTGCTGAAGTGTGCTCAGGCGTCCGTCCGTGGCCAGACCCTCAACGCTGATCACGTCCCGCCCGTCGATTTCGACGGCCAACATGAGACACGAGTTCATCGGCATTCCGTCCACGACGACCGTGCACGCGCCACACTCGCCCACCACGCAGCACTCCTTGGTGCCGGTAAGCCCGAGCTGATCGCGCAAGACGTCGAGCAAGGTGTGGTTGGCGGCAACCTCGAACGCGCGGTCGCGACCGTTGATGTTTGCCTCGATGTGGATCACTTCGCTCATGACACTCCCTGCAGTTCCTGCAGGCGTCTCAGAGCCCTGCGGACGGCGCGGGCACCGAGCACCCGCAGCATCGCCCGCCGATAGTCCGGACTCGCACGCAGCGACCTCACCGATGGAGTCGCATCCGCGAAGATCTCCTCGAAAACCGCCGCCTTGGCCTCGTCGGAGGCGTCCGGGTCGGCGAGAACGCCCGACTCGTCTGTTCTCAGCCACGCGCGCGGTCCAACACTGCCGAATGCAACACGAGTGATGCCGGCGTCGTCGACGGTCGCACACAGGGTGACCGATGCCAGGTCGGTCCCCTTCCGGCGCGTCATGCGCTCATAGGCGCTGCCAAGCGGACGCGACGGCAGCCTCAACTCCAACGCGACTGCAATCTCACCGTCCTGGAGGGCCGTCCGGCCCGGGCCGACGATGAATTCGTCGATCTCCACCCTGCGGGTTCCATCGGGCCCGGCCACCACGATGATCGCGTCGTACGCGAGAAGAGGCGGTGCCGTGTCGGCAGCCGGCGATCCGTTGCAGATGTTGCCGAGCAACGTGGCCCGATTCCTGATCTGGACCGAACCAACAACAACCGCTGCCTCGGCCAGAGCCGGGAAGTGTTTGTTGATGCCCTCGTCGTCGACCGTCTCGGCCATCGTGGCCGTGGCGCTCAGCGTCACCGTGTCACCGGCCCACATGAGGGACGGGTAGAACTCGGTGATCCGTTTCAGATCGACGACAACCTTCGGCTGGCTTTGCCCGTCCCTCATTGCAATCACCAGATCGGTTCCGCCTGCGAGTACCTCAACTTCCGAGCCACTCGCGGCAAGCAGCCGAAGCGCGTCGTCCAGCGACTCAGGGCGTTCGTAGGAGAACTCCTTCATGTCGTCACTCTCTCTTGTTCGTCAGATGACCTTGTCGGCCTCGTCCATCAGGACTTGCGGCGTCGATGCCCGGATGAAGAAGAACGGCCGGTTGCAGAACCGTTCGACATAGTCGGCGCGCGCCTTACGCAGCTCGAGAGTATCGGTCAGTGGCATGGGCCAGTCCGGCGCCAGCAGCTCGTTGGTCAGGAAGTAGTTCTGCAGCGAGTGGAACGCCTGGAACTGCTTCTCGAAGTCGCCCATCTCGACCGTGCTCGGGTCGAAGTTGCCGTCGATCGCTGGAACGATGACAACGTCCACGTTGCTCGGCTCGTCGTAGTCCTCCCACGTCGGCATCTCGCCGAAGAAGATCTCTACGCCACGATCGGGAGCAGCCTTGTCGGCTCGCTCGGTTCCTTTTGCACGACTCTTGATGAATACCGTCTTGGAGCCCATCACGACGATGCCGCTCTCATCAATAACCGTCGTCTCCGTCGAAACGAGCTCACCGCCGCGACGGCACGCCTCGATCTGGGCCATGCTCTTGCCGTGGTTGGACTCGCCGCCGAGGAAGAGCACGGTCTTGCCCTTGTAGCGCACTGCCGCCGAGTGGAATGGATGCAGGCCTTCGGCCTCCATCCGGAGGGCGAGAACGGTCACAATTGCCTTCTGGATCGGTCCCTCGGCCCAGTCGCCCTCGAACCGTAGCGTTCGGCCGTCCCACGCCACCGACTTGTGGGCTGCGTCGCGATCCCAGACTATGTCGGGTTCGCCGAGCGTGACCTCGGGTTCCAGTTGCACGGCGGCAAGGCGGTAGTTGAGAAAATCCATGTTGTCGAGTACGTGCTCGGGCACCTCGGAGCCGACTACGTCAACCCTCAATCGCGCGGTACCGGCCGACATCTCCTCGGAGAGTATTGCCATTCTGGTCTCCTCAATCTGTTATTGACGTTTCGTGTTGTCTACCCAAACACCCCTCGTCCGTATGGTGGTCGCAGTGAACGCGTCGCGCCCTTCATCCCCACCAACGGCGCACACGGTGGGTTCCCGTGGAGTGCGTGTCAAGGTCGGGTTCCGCGACACCGCCGGTCGCGGGGAACTCGTACTTCTACTCGCCCACTCCGTCCCCGCGGACCTCTCGATATTCTCCCTAACCCTTCGCATCCCCATCCTGCGCCTGATCCAGGCCTTCAAGCAGGTCGGCCGCCTCCGCTGCGTGGCGACGACTCGTCTCCGCCGCCCCGTCGGGATCCTGCTCTCGGATGGCTTCGAGTATCGGTTTGTGCCTCTCCGACAGCCAATGCAAATCGATGCCTGGCACCGAAGCAGTGACATAGGTGCGGGCAAATGGCTCGAGCATCGACCATTGGCGCTGCAAGGTCGGATTCTGGGACGCCGCCACGACCGTGGCGTGGAACCGGGCGTTGTACATCGCATGATCGTGGGCGTTACCCCGGTCGGCCGCGTCCTCCATCGCGCCATACAACTCTTCGAGATCGGCAACACATTGCTCGCTACGGCGCTCTGCGGCCAGCCGTCCGGCCAGCGCCTCGAGTTCGGCACGCACTTCAATGGCTTCGGTGAGTTCCTTCCGGGTTGGTTGTCGAACCCTCGCACCTTTGTGCGGCTTCATCTCGACGAAGCCAAGGATTGCGAGATCCCGCAATGCCTCCCTCACCGGAGCTTGACTCACACCAAGGTCGCGGGCGACCCGAGTCTCGATGATGCGAGACCCGGGCGCCAGTTCTCCTTCGAGAATCCACGTGAGAATGCGATCCTTGACCTGCCCGGAGAGAACCTCTCTCTCCACAAGCTCCGGTTTCCGTTGTTGTCGCTTTTTCATATCTGGTGTCGAGTTCTCAGGGAACCCGCTCCTCTCCCTATAGAATCTCGACCAAGCCGCTTGTTCCGTCAACTCGCAGGCGATCGCCGGTCTTGATCTCACGTGTGGCGATGCCAGTGCCGGTAACACCGGGGATGCCAAATTCGCGAGCCATTACGGCCGGGTGAGCAACCATGCCGCCAGCATCGCAGACGATGCCGCCGATAATAGCGAAGAGCGGGGTCCACGCCGGATTTGTCATCTGGCAGACCATGATGTCGCCCTGCTTCACCTGATCGAACTCCTCGGGGGAGAAGACGACCTTGGCAACACCCTCGATGACGCCCGGGGAGACTCCCAGACCCTCGACCCTGCCCTTGGTCTCCGTATCGAAGCCCAGTTTCTCTGGGAAACCCCACAGACTCAGGTACGGGAACTCGAGCTGAGACTCTGTAGCAGTCCCGATGAAGTCCGGAGGCCGGATCTTCTCCTGCTCGGCACGCACGACACGCCGTTTCGCGACGATGCTCTTCGCATCGAAGTTCTCCGGATCGCCCATCAAGTAGCGCAGCTCGTTGTACTTCAGGTAGATCGTGTCGTCGGGTTCCGTGAGCGCACCCATCGCGACCAGCTTCCGGCCGATGCAGATCAGCACCAAACGCGTATGCAGGTGAGTGCCCTGATCGATGTAGAAGTGATGATCTGGGGTGAGCGGCGCCATGTTCATGTTGATCTCGTTGGCCGCCTTCAGCGCCTCGAGCGCCTCCCCTTCGGGGATGCCCTCAAGCAGTTCTGTGGCGGCCTTCTGGATGTCCTCAGCCAGGGCGGCGACGACCGGTCGCTGATCGTAGTCCGACTCCAGGTAGCCTTTGATCAGATCGAGCACCGGCTCGGGCGTCTCGAAACGCGACGGATAGATGAACTCGTGGCTCCACACCGCGTGCCAGCCGAACTCGCGCTGGTACGCCTTCAAGCCCTCTTCAAGGAATCGCCTGCCACGTTCGGAGCCTTCGAGCTCAGCGAGGAACTCGGAGCCACTCTCCTTGGAGAAAGCCGCGAGGAGGATCTCATCTTCCTTGACGTCGTCCTTCAATTGGACCAGCAACTCGATCGCATCCCAGTTGCGATCGCCAGCCGAGTTCTGCAGGCGGCCGAGGATCTCCTCGTGCTTCTGCGTAATCTCACCACCGAGCGCCTCTTCGAGCGTCGCCCGCAGTGCCAGGGTCGATGACAGCTGCGCGAAGTTGAGCATCCAGTGGATCTTCCAGTGGCGATCGAGTACGTCGATCGCATCCTCGAGGATCACAGCCCACTCCATGAGCGAGATCTCATCCCACATGTCGATCTTCGACTCGAGGTACTTCAGATTGCGTTCCATCTCGGGAACGAGACGGTCCTTCCACCAGTCGGGGAAGTTGGCCCCGTACACCGGGAGCACAGCGCCCAGGTAGGCACC
>QIDW01000041.1 GCA_003230435.1 Acidimicrobiia bacterium
CTCGATCCACTCCATGGGTTGGGGCACGTAGCGGCCTTCGATGCAAGCGGTCGTGCATTGTGGGGGTGTCCCTTGGCTCTGACATCCGTCGCAGTAGCGCAGGTCCATGATCATTGTCCACTGTCGGATGCGACCGTCCTTGGTCGCGGCGGGCCCGGCTTGAGTGAAGCCATTTGCTGGGAGGCGAGTTCCCGAAAGGGCACTCGCTCCATCGTTTAGAGAGCCTGCACCGCCCACGAATCGATCTATCACCCCGGAGGCGCCCATAAGGGGGACCGCCCCAAGAACCCCGAGGCCAACCATTTTGATCGCAGCCCGTCGTTGTGGGTCGCCGGTCTCGACGATTGTGGTGGTGATTTCTACCGAAGCGCCGTCATCAGAAGCAGTCTCTCCGTCGTGATCGCCCGAAGTCATCCGGTTACCCGGGCGAAATCGCGAGACCATCAACGACAGGACGGTTCCAAACAGGACCAGACCGCCGACGGCCCTGAAGATCGGCACGAGGGTCGGGGTCGCCGCCAGAGCGGCGCCCCCGATTGCAAGGATGCTGAGAACGATGCCCATCTTCACTACCGACTTTCCACCATCATCCACGCGCATCTGATCCCCTAGTTGAAGTCGACTTGGATCCACTCTTGGTTGGAGGATTGGACGTGGCTGTCGTCATGCCAGCCATCCGGACCAAGGTCGGGATCCCAGTAGGCAAGAGCAAGCAGTGTCGACTCACCGGCCGTGAACTGAGCATCCTGGGAATCACCGGTCTGCAGCGGACGAGACATCTCGAAATACCAGACTCCGGGAGTGCCCGCGGTCGGGTTCGAGTGTTGTCGTCCTCACGGGTCTCGGCGTCTGTCGCCCACTCGTCGTCGAAGTTGCACACCGAATCGTTGCCCGGATCCTTGCCGTCACCAGGAGGGTTCACCGCACCACCTCGACACCGGAAGCGCAATCCAACTCCCAATGCCAGATGTCGACCATCCCGGTCGAAGTCTCACCCTCTTCATCGTCGGCGCCCATATGCGGGCCACCGGTGTCGACGGGAAACATCACCGCAAGGGCAGCCGACAACTTGTTGTCGTCTGGGTCCCAGTCGTAGTCGTCATCAACCGTGAACAGCGCGTAGACGTTCTCGTCGTCATACGCCATCTTGAAAGTGACATCCTTGTTCTCGAGGCCCTCATCCATCTCGGCGATGATCGGCTCCAACGTCAAAGCCAAACCCGGGACAACACCCCAATCCGACGGATCACCATCCACAGTGATCGTCGCAACCGGAGCAACCAACGAACGCAACGCCGGCTCCGAAGGAGGAGCCTCTTCTGTTGTGTCCGTTGTGTCAGCGGGTTGCGTTGTCGCCGGCGCATCCGTCACGTTCGTCACAATCGTGGTCGGAACGTCGGTCGCCGTCGTCGTCGTATCGATCGAGTCGCCGCTGTTACACGAAGCAACAATCAGGGCAAGAACTCCGATGATCGGCAGCCATCTGGCTCTCATGATCCACCTCCTGGTGATCTGCCCGCCACGAAGCGCGACGGGAATAGTCATCTACCGATCAACGTATTGGGGTGTTCGGTTCCTGGTCACCGGCAAACTGACCTTGCCGACGATCCTTTGGAGAGTGTCAGGTGTAGCCGCTCGGTCCCCGCGTAGGGTCTTTCGGCCCTATTGCCGCTGAGTGCCTACGTGATGATTCCGAGGCGAAGCGCAACGGCCACGGCCTCGGATCGCCGCGTGACGTCGAGTCGGGAGTAAATGGCTCGAAGTTGGGCTTTCACTGCGGCCTCAGACAAGCCAATGCGCTCGGCAATGGCCCGGTTGTCAAGACCTTCCGCAAGCATGCCGAGGGTGTCGATCTCGCGGGAACTCAACTCGCCGACCGGGCCCGCATCACTCGGGTCGACCATCCGGGCGATGAGGGGAGCGGCTATCTCACCCTGGATATACGAGCCACCTCCGGCAACGACTCCCAAAGCTCGGATCAGCTCGTCTTTTCCCACCGACTTGAGCAGGTAGGCGGACGCTCCCAGTTCGATTGCCCTCTTTACATACGACGTATCGTCATGCATCGAAAGGACAATGAAGCGAGGCACCCGCTCTCGGCCGCGAAGTTCCTCGAGGACCTCGAGACCACCCTTATCCGGCATGCGCATGTCTAGAAGCACAACATCGACTTCGGTGGTCTCAAGCAGTTCCAGGAGTTGGTCCCCGGTTGATGCTTCGCCGACGAGCTCGATGCCCACTTCAGAGGCAAGAAGCGTGGCAATGCCCTCACGCACAATTCGATGATCATCGGCGATGATGACCTTCATCGTTCCACCACACCTTCGCCTACTGGCATCCACGCCGCGAACAGGGTGCCACCCGTGCGCGGGGTCCTCACCCGAAGACCTCCTCCAATGGCTTCCAGGCGCTCCCGGGTTGTGGTCAGGCCGAGGCCTTCATCCTCGATAATGCCAACTCCGTCATCGAAGACATCCAGTCTGACGTCCGTGCCCTCTCGATAGACACGTATCTCCACCAAGCTCGCGACCGCGTGCTTCCGGGTGTTCGTCACAGCCTCGCGGGCGGCGCGAAACAGTGCGACTCGGGCCGTCGGGGACAGATCGCAGTCTTTGTCCACTTTCACCACCACAGACAATTCTGATTCCATCTCCGTGACTTCAGCCAGCTCGTCGAGCGCAGGTCCGAGGGCAAGCTCTTCCCCAGTTCCATATCGAAGCAGGCGGAGTTCCGCTCTCAAGGATCCGTCGATGCTGCCCACGAGCGTCCCGAGGTAATCCAAGTCCTCGGCAATAGGGGAGTCGAACGCGACACGCGAGCGGAGGTCTTCGAGCCCGTAGTGAACGCGGTAGAGAGATTGGCCGATATCGTCGTGCAGGGCACCAATGATCCTGGTGTGCTCATCAGCTTGAGCGCGCACGAGATCGCCGAAGAGCTTCTCGGCGAGTCGTCGTCGATGCGTGATTGCCCGGCCGTTGACGATGATGAGGATGGCGATGAAAATCGCAAGCAAACCGATCCCGACGGTGATGCTGGTCCAGACGTACCGCTGGATGTTCCCAACGGTTGTTTCGATCTGTTCGGCAAGGTGATATGCCCCGAAAATGACCACCGATCCGGCGTCTCCTGTTACAGGCACGTAGAACTCGCGAAGCGGCGGCAGGTCTCGTTCGTAGGCGTTCTCGGGATCAGAGACATTCACGAACTCATCGTGCAGCCGTCCGTTGAACACCTCTTTGACGTCGTCTGACAGTGGGAAGTTTCTGCCGATCAGCTCGGGCTCATCTGAATAGGCAATCGTGCCGTCAGGCAACCAGATCTTCACCCGCACTATGTCCGAACCAATCAGGCTCCCACGTATCGCCCGGTCGAGAGCGGCCATCGCTTCCGGGTCGTCGGTATCGGGGGGAATCATCCCCTGATCTGCCAGATCACCAGCTATCCGAGTCAATGACCGGAACTCACCATCGATCAGATGTTGCTCAACCTGGCGAGGGATGAAAACGCCGAGGGTCAGCGCAACTACCGCCGACATTCCCAAGGCGATGAGGACGGGCCTACCCACGGGACCGAGTTCAGTCCACGCGCCTCGGACCGCCGCCCGAAGCCCTCTTGACACTCCGCTGTTTTCCGCCATATGGCCTTTCGCTCTTACGGTTGGCAATCTCGAAGTAGCTAGGTCCTGTCGGCGGCCTCGACTTCGGCCGCCAGGCCGTCGAGGTCACCTACGAACGGGGAGTGAGTCAGGACCTTCACGCCGGCAAGAAGGTCTGTGTAGCGAGTGGCCTGCTCCTGACGGGCAACGACCCAGATCGGGACGTCTTCACGAAGGACCTCTTTGTAGCGAGCGAGAATTGCTCGGTGCTGGGAACTGTCCAGGTTCAGCTGGAACACGATTCCATGGGCGCCCTCGACTATCGGACAGCCCTCCCCTGTGAGTATGGGACAAAGAGTCATCGCCCCCGGCCCGTGACAAACCAGCACTTCGTGACCGAGTCGTTCCAAGAAGTCGGCATCGGACGGAACCCCCTCCGGTATGTCGAAGAGGATTGGGCTGTCTGGCTGGATGGACATAGGTCACCTCCTTATTCCATAAGTATCTCGTCGCGCTCCTAGAGAAGAAAAGAGGAAAAGTGGAGAAGAAAAGAGGAAAAGGTCACCTTTGTGCAACCCCTCCGTCTGCCTCTGGTTCAGAGTGCCGGTAGGGTCGCTTGGCGTGACAGATCTCCCGACCGGCACGGTCAGCTTCCTCTTCACAGACATCGAGGGCAGCACCAAGCTCCTGCAACAACTCGGTGAAACGTACCGTGAGTTGCTGGACGACCATCATCGGATTCTTCGGGGTTCAATCGAAGAAGCAGGCGGTGTGCGGGTCAGCACCGAGGGTGACGGAGTCTTCGGCGCATTCGCCAAAGCCAACGACGCCGTAGCTGCGGCCGCATCGGCACAGCTTGCTCTGGAGCGCCGAAGTTGGCCTTCCCAAGTCGAGGTTCGTGTCCGGATGGGAATCCATACCGGAGAGGGTGAAGTCGGTCCCGACGGCTACGTGGGCCTGGCTGTGCACCGGGCGGCACGGATCGCCGCGGCCGCCAGCGGAGGTCAGATACTGGTTTCCGATACGACACGATTGTTGCTCGAACCGGGTCTCGCAGAGCATCTGGGGTTACGAGACCTGGGCCAGCATCGTCTCAAGAATCTCACCAACCCTGAGCACATCTACCAGCTCCTCGTCAGCGGCCTCCCCAGCGAGTTTCCCGCTTTAACCACTTTGGAAGATGTACGGAACAACCTACCCATACAACTGACGAGTTTCGTTGGGCGAGAGGCAGATCTGGCGGAGTTGGGCGAGCTGCTGGAGGCAAACCGGCTGATAACCCTCACGGGGGTGGGAGGGACGGGAAAGACCCGACTGGCCTACCAGATAGCGACAGGTGCCAAACAACAGTTCCCGGATGGGGTTTGGGTCGCGGAGCTGGCGTTGATCTCCGATCCGGATCTGGTTGCCAACGAACTAGCGACAGAGATGGGAGTTCGTCCCCAGCCAGGCGAGCCGATTGCGAGGACACTCGGATCGGTGGTTCAGCATCAGGCCGTCCTCGTCATCCTCGACAACTGTGAGCACCTTCTCGACTCGTCGGCAGCCTTGACGTCTGTGCTCCTTCATGCAGGTCCGGGTGTGAAAGTGATCGCCACCAGTCGTGAGGCCCTCGGGGTGGCAGGAGAGGTGAGTTACCCGGTGGCCTCCCTCGCCCTTCCCAGAGGCGAGCTCGCTGACGGCGAGAACGCACTGAGATACGACGCAATCGAGCTATTTGCCGAGAGAGCGGCACGGGTCAGACCGGGATTCTCGGTAACAGAGTCCAACGTCGGAGCTGTGGTGCAGATCTGTCGGCGGTTAGACGGCGTCCCTCTTGCCATTGAGCTGGCAGCCGCAAGAGTCCGAGTCCTCTCACCGGAGGACATCGCCGATCACCTGGACGACCGATTCCGGTTGCTCACCGGAGGAAGTCGAACTGCACTCCCCCGCCAACAGACTCTGGAAGCCACAGTGGCCTGGAGTTACGACCACCTCACGGAAGCTGAGACACTTCTGTTTGCCCGGCTGTCTGTGTTCAGCGGCGGGTTCACCCTGGAAACGGCGGCCTCGGTCTGTGCTGGAGATAGGCTCGAGGTCTACGACATCGACGAGCTGGTGCTGGGTCTGGTTGACAAATCCATGATCGTCATGGAGGAAGACGAAACAGGGACCCGGTATCGATTGCTCGAGACGCTGAGGCAATACGCCCGCGACCGGCTCTCCGAACAGTCCGATCCAGATCAGCTTCGTCGGAGACATGCGGACGTTTTTGTGGACCTGGCGGAACGGCTCGACCCAGCCTTGCGGGGCCCCGGTCAAACTGCCGCCAGGCGTCAGTTCGAGGCCGAGCACGACAACTTGCGTGTTGCGCTGACCTGGGCGCACGACTCAGATGAGCCAGTACTCGTTCTCCGCTTGGTGGCGGCCCTGGGATCCTTCTGGACCGAATCCGGATACTGGGCCGAAGCCAGGACGTGGATGTCGGCGGCGCAACTCGACAACGGGAATCTATCACTCGCCCTCCGGATCAAGGCGACCCTTGGCGGGCTGCAAACGGTGATTTCTGACGACAAGGAGAAGGGCGCCTTGCTCGCGAAACAGGCCATGGAGCAGGCTGTTCGGCTCAACGATCAACTGTTGTTGGGAAGAGCGCTCACGGCTCATGGATTTGCCATCATCTGGCTCGGCCGAGACGACGAGTCGATTGAGATGGTCCAAAGAGCGGTGGAACTCTTCCGCGCCGAGGACGACCCGTGGGTTCTGGCGGATGCTCTGTCGGTACTTGGGAACGTAGCCTCTGACCAGCAACCCGCTCGAGCCATGGAAGTGGAGCTCGAAAGTATCGAGATCTTCCGCAAAGTGGGTGACCGGCTTCAAACCGCCAACGCCCTCTACCTCCTTGGCGCCATGGCTGGAAACAGAAACCTGGACGACGCAAAGCGCTGGTTGGAGGAAAGTCTCGAGCTCGCCCACGAAACGGGCTCGCCTTCCGTGGAGGGCCACGCCTTATTGGAACTGGGCAAGGTCAGGAGGTCCGGAGGCGACGAGGATGCTTCGCGGACGCTCTCAGAAGCATTGCGTGTTCTTACCCGAGTTGGGGACCGGCATTGTGCGGCCCAAACGGAGCGAGAGTTGGCCCTGCTCGAGTTCGAAGACGATCTCGATTCCGCCAAGGAACGACTCCGAAGAGCTATCACGACCGGCACAAGCGTGAAGGACCGATCCAACATGGCTCTGACCATGGAGGCCATCGGCAAATGGGCGGTCCGGAACGAAGAGTTTGAACCAGCAGTGATGCTGTACGCGGCTGCCGCGCCACTCATGGCGCAATCAGGTCGGGGGCATACATCAAAGACCTTGGCCGACCGCGAACCCGAGTTCAGTTTCGCCAAAGAACGCCTTGACGAGACGACCTATCAGCAGGCGTGGGATGTGGGTGCTGCCATGACTGAAGACGACGCGGTTGAGTTCGCCTTGGACCAACTCGGTGACCTCGGCTTGAACTCCTAGGGGTCGCTTCACATGTTTCGGTCGTAGGATTGTTTTGGGCGAGGAGTGGCTTGTAACGGCAGGCCCTTCGACCCGGGAAAGGGTCCAACGCCTCTTCCACCGGGCAACACACCCTCGAAGATGGGAAAGAACTGCAGAGGAGTCTCATGCGCACGTCTACCGAAGATCTCGATCTCT
Organism: Acidimicrobiia bacterium; assembly: GCA_003230435.1. Taxonomy (GTDB): domain Bacteria; phylum Actinomycetota; class Acidimicrobiia; order Spongiisociales; family ZC4RG35; genus SZUA-217. The sequence goes on from QIDW01000041.1 coordinate 7,265, forward strand.
TCCACATCGCACGCCGCCAGTTCGATCGAGCGGTTCCTTTCGTGCATCCCCTCGAAGGCTGGCGGGGGATGGCCGAGATGCTTTTCAAGACGGAGCGGACCATCAAGCTGACCCTTCCGGTGGTCCTCGATGACGGCTTCGTACACAACTTCGAGGGCTATCGGGTACTTCACAACAACGTGCGCGGCCCCGGTAAAGGAGGCATCCGCTTCCATCCGGACGTCGACGAAAACGAGATCAAGGCGCTCGCCACATGGATGACGTGGAAGTGCGCCCTCACCGACATCCCCTTCGGCGGTGCAAAGGGCGGGGTGGCCTGCGATCCCAAGACCCTTTCGGAGCCGGAGAAACGGCGGATCACTCGGCGGTTCATCGCTGCCCTCGGGGACGACCTGGGACCGCATACGGACATTCCCGCACCGGATCTCTACACCGATTCGCAAACGATGGCCTGGGTCTACGACACCTACTCAATGATGCATCCCGGCCAGAACAACCTCCCGGTGGTCACGGGCAAGCCGCTCGACCTTGGAGGTTCGGTCGGACGGGAGACCGCCACCGCTCAGGGCATGTTCTACGTCTTTGAGCATCTCGTCTCCACAGGCGTGCTTCAGAGCTTGGAGGGCTTGGCAGGCCTGACGGTGGCCATTCAAGGATTCGGGAATGTCGGCCGCAACGCTGCCCGTATCTTCAACAAGGCGGGTGCACGAATCATCGCGGTCAGCGACAGCCAGGGTGGGATCCACGACCCTGAGGGGCTGGATTTGGCACAGGTGGAGCTTCAAAAAGATGAGACCGGATCGGTGATCGAGACGCCGGGCACCAAACCGCTCGATCACAGAGAAGTGCTCGAGGTTCCCTGCGACGTCTTGGTCCCCGCGGCGTTGCAGACCCAGATCACCACTGCGAACGCCACCCAGATCGAGGCCAAGGTCGTCGTCGAGGCGGCCAATGGGCCGATCACGCCTGAAGCGGACGACATCCTCGGTGATCGGGGCATCCCGGTGGTGCCAGACATACTCAGCGCCGCCGGCGGAGTGGTGGTCTCCTACTTTGAGTGGGTGCAGAACCTGGCCAACGAGCAATGGACCGAGGCCGAAGTGCAAGACCGTCTCCGCACCACGATGCTCCGGGCAGCCGACGCGATGGTCACGAACCGTGCTGAGCTCGTCGACCGGCTCGGCGACTATCAGGAGGCGTGGACCAAAGTGCAACCCGACGCTCCACCCTTGCCCCATCCGACCCTGCGGACCGCCGCTCACGTGTTCGCCGTGCGGCGCTGCCGGCGGGCGATGGAACAACGCGGTATCTGGCCGTAGGAGTCTGCGACACTTCTCAACCGCACGGTCGGTCTGTGGACCTCCGCGACAAACCAATCCAGTCCACCGCCCGATCTGTTTGTTGATTGCGCGGGACAGTGATCTCGTCGATGGCAGCGGTGGGGTTGACGATCGAGCATTATCTGGCCACGGACGGACGTGAATCGGGGCTCGCTGGTCTCAGAGCTGGTGGGTGCTCCGCCGTGACGAAGCGAATAGCATCGGTCCAGAGGAGGGACGGATGCCTGATGACCTGATCGACTATCTGACTGGCTGCTATCGAGATTGGTTCGATGCGCTCGGCAGCGAAGGGATCGGGCCGCTGGACTCAATGCTCGCCGACGAGTGGACGTACACCAACTATGACGGTGTCGTGCGCGATAAGACCGAGTATCTCGATTGGGTGGCCGGCGTTGCCGAATCGGCTGTCTTTGTCGGCCCCAACGCGGTTGATGTGCGACGCTATGTGGACGTCGCCCTCGTGTTCGGCGGGTATCAGGTACTTCTTCCGTCCGATGACGTGCTCGAGCTCCGGTTCACTGGCGTTTGGCTGTGGAGGGACGACCGGTGGCAGTGTCTCATGCACCACAACTCCGAGGTCACCGGTTGACGGAGCCTATGGAAACTAGCTCATTGCTTGTTCGATCGGAACGAACTCCTTCTCGTGACCGAGGGCGCTGAGAACGCTGGAGAACAGGGCTGAAGGCTGGGTTGGCCGGAAAGCCGACATAGGAGACTTCCATTCCCTCCGTTATGTCTGCGTTGGTCACCGGCGTGCCCGTATCGTCAACAGCGCTGATCAGGTCTGGAACCGTGGCGAGAACCTCTCCGTGAGAAGACGCGACCATGTTCTCGTTCTGAAAGGCGACCGTGAGCGGGCGGGAGCCCGAAATGTCTACGACGCCGAAGTCAAAACCTCCCCGTGTCTCTGACGAAACTGAGGCGACAGTTCCTCTGCCGAGTAGGTAGCCGTTGAAATGTTCTGCCAGCGTTGTGGCGACGTCGCTGCCTGCGTCCTGAGCCTGGTTGATCGCGGCGCCAATGGACTCTGAAATAGTGATCGTGTTGGGAATGACGGATCGCTTCAAGTCTCTGCCCTGCAACGCGTAACACGCAATCGCGGCGACTCCACCAAACTCCGACGTGCTCCACCAAACTCCGACGTGATGGCCCGGGCTACCCGCTCCATGTCATGAGCGTCGTCCGAGCGAATCACGGCAGTTATCCCACCCTCGGTCGCCAATGCCAGCGGTGAGAGGGAGATCCCACCGAGATGGAAAGTCGTCATGTGAATCTGGGGTACGGCACGCCCAATTGGGTCGGCATCGACAACGGGGATTCCCTGTTGGATGGCAGCCTGCATCGGCGTAAGACTGTTTCCAGCGCCCACCTCGAACGGGACGACAAAATCAGCGTGGAATCCCAAAGCTCCAGCAAGGGCTTCGAGAGCCCATTTCGGCGAGCTCGTCCTCGGTTGGTCCTTGGACGCGGCGGGAGAGCCCATACCGGCGACCGCGGCTCCCCAGGCTTGATCGTCCACCTCGTCAACCGATAACAAATCGACACTTGGACCAGAGCTC
>QIDW01000097.1 GCA_003230435.1 Acidimicrobiia bacterium
GTCGGGCTGTTGGCGCCCTCGATGATCACCTTCGCGGTGATGTCACTCGCGTTGTCTTTGTGGATGACTCCCTGGATAGCGGCCGGGACGATGACATCGACATCGAGCTTGAAGATCGAGTCCCCGTCTATCGAGTCGGCATCCGGGTATCCCTCGAGGAAGCGGTTCTCATCGACCCACTTGCCCACCGCCTCCACATCCAGGCCATCGTGGTTGTAAATCCCGCCCGAGATGTCGGACACAGCCACAACCTTGACCTCCATCTGCTGGCCGGCCACCGCTGCATAACGACCGACATTTCCGAATCCGTGAATCGCCACCGAGGCTCCCAAAGGATTCAGATCGACCGCTGACGCGGCCTGAGGGAGAAGGAACATGAGCCCGCGACCGGTCGCCTCACGTCGGGCGATGCTCCCACCCAGGGCGGGAGGTTTCCCGGTGACAACGGCGGGAACCGCATACCCAACATGCTGGGAATAGGTGTCCATCAACCACGCCATCACCTGCTCGTTGGTCCCCAGATCAGGGGCTGGAATGTCCTGGTCCGGGCCGATCACATGGATGATCTCCATCGTGTACCGACGGGTTACGCGTTGCAGCTCGGCCCGCGACAGTTCAAGGGGGTTGATCCGAACCCCGCCCTTGGCGCCTCCGAATGGAACGCCCACGATGGAGCACTTCCAGGTCATCAACATGGCCAGTGCCGTAACCTCACCAAGATCGACGTCGGGAGCAAAACGAATCCCTCCCTTGGTGGGTCCCATCGTCGTGAGATGCTGAACTCGATACCCGAAGATCGTCTCGACCTCGGTGTAGTCGTCATGCCGGAAAGGAAAACTCACAACGGTGGACTTCTGCGGACTGCGAAGACGCCCGCTGACGTTGTCGTCTAATCCCATCAGGGTGGCGACACGGTCGAACTGGCCGACCGCCTCCTGATACATCGGTGAGTCGAATTCGTGTCCGGGTCCCAATTAGGCCTCCGTTGAGTGCTTTCCAATGGGCATCCTATGCCGACAGACCACCAGTGAAAGGACTCCTCGGAATCTGTCACACGAAGGCCCTATCTTGTCGGTATGAAGACATTGACGACAACACAAGTGAACGATCCTGTGGCACAGACCGCTTCCGAGGCCATCTTCGCCGACCCGGTTGCCTACCTAGGCACGTACGGCATCGAAGCCGTGTTGGTAGTTGAGTTCGACGCCCAACACCTGGACGCCGCGTAGCGGTCCTAGATCTACGATCGGCCCGTGGACGCAAAGGAGATTCGAGTCGAGCCTGGTGCGTGGGACCATGCTGTCCATGACATAGATGGCTATCAGATCGTTGTGGCGGGGCCAGGAACGGGAAAGACCGAGTTCCTGGTCCGCCGGGCAGAACACCTGGTGAGCAGTGATCGTGCCCGACGGGATGAGATCGTCGTGCTCTGTTTCTCCAGAAGGGCGTCGGCCGACCTCGGGAAACGAATCGAAACGGCGCTGGGTGCTACCGGCGTGCCCGTCGACACCACGACTTTCCACAGTCTTGCTCTTCGACTTGTGGAGAGCGCATCCGAGGGTGATCGCCCGAAACCACTCACCACCCCCGAACAGGTCGCTGTTGTGGCTCGAATACTCAGAGATGAAGACCAGACAGGTTGGCCGATCACGTACCGCGGCATCCTCTCGACGGCGGCCTTTGCCGCAGAAGCGGCCGACTTCCTAATGCGGTGCTCCGAGCGTCTTCTGACCCCCGACGATCTCGCAGCCCGATCCAAGGAACGAGCCGATTGGCGCGGGCTCCCCGGGCTCTACGAGCGTTACCTCGCCCGCCTGGATGAGACAGGCCGTACCGACTACGGAGTGCTTCTGGTGGCGGCGGTCGACTTGCTGAAGTCCGAAGCCGGCCAGAACCTGGCTGAGCAGTACCGATATGTCCTGGTAGACGAGTACCAGGACACCAGCCCGGTGCAGGCGGAAATCGCCAGACTCCTCGCCCGCTCGAGCGGCAATCTCACGGTGACCGGCGACCCCTACCAGTCGATCTACTCGTTCCGGGGAGCGGAGCTCCGCAACATCGCCGACTTCTCTTCTGCTCATCCAGACTCGACGCGTTACGTCCTATCGCAGAGCTTCCGGGTGCCTGAAGCCATTCTCGAATCGGCGTTGCGCGTCGTATCGAGGGGGCATCTTCCTGGGGCCGCGGGACCGGTCGATCCGGCATCACACGAGGGACGGTCAGAGGCGTTCGTCTTTGATCAGGAGACGGCTGAGGCCGAGTGGATTGCCCGGGAGGTCGAGAACTCGATAAGGATCGAGGGGATACGACCCTCGTCGATCGCTGTGCTGGCCAGATCGAAGAGGGAGCTGATGAACGAGCTCTCCCGGGCCCTGAGCCGGAGGGGGATACCCCATGATCCGCCCGATAGCCGTCTTGTGGATCATCCGGCCGTTCGCCTTTTTCATGATCTGGTCACGGTGGCCCTCGCCGGCGGAAGTCTCCCCTCGACGTCTGCGCCCGAGGCAGCTGACGCCGACCGCTCGATGCGGCGCGTTCTTCTGGGTCCCCTTCTGGGGCTTGGCCTCGGCCAGGAGCGGGCGCTTCTGAGGGAACGCCGCCGAACATGGGCTCCCTGGTCCCACGTCATCCGCCAGAACCTGACTGATTGGCCGGGACTCGCCGATCTCATCGCTAGTGCCGATTGGGCGACCACAGGCGCGGCCGCCGACGGTTTCTGGCACGCCTGGACAACCCTCGAGGGGATTGCCGATCTCGTCAACGATCCGACCCGAATCGAGTGGCATCGCGCCTGGTCCGCCTTCGCGCAGGTGCTCTCGAGACAGGCCGATCGCGATTCGGATCTGAGCCTGGCCCGCTTCTTCGAGTTGACCGAAGAAGAGGACTTCGAGGCGACCCCACTTCTCTCGCACAACCTCTCCGAGGACCGGGTGACGCTTACAACCTTGCATCAGGCGAAAGGGCTCGAATTCGATGTCGTCTTCATTGCAAACGCTGTCGAAGGGGTCTTTCCGGACCTTCGACGCAGTAGGAGGATGCTCCGACCCGAATTGCTCTCCCCCGAGAGAATGGTCGACCCAGGCGCCCAGCACGTGTTCCAACTCCAAGAGGAGATGCGTCTCGCTTATACCGCCATGACCAGAGCCCGTCTCAGAGTGGTGTGGACCGCTACCGACGCCGGCGTCGACCAGGGAGAACACCGGCCTTCTCGCTTCCTGATCGCGGCGTCAGGTGCGAACGGGCTCGCCCAGCTAGGGCCACCGAAAGAGATTCTCAGAGACCCGGTAACCCTCAGCGAGGCGGAGACGGCCCTTCGCCGAGACCTCCTGGACCCATCGGCGCCTGCGGCTCGTCGTCTCGCGGCGGCTTGTGTCCTCGCCCAATCCAACAACCGATGGTGGGATGCTTCATCGTTTCCAGGTGTCCCGGTGCCCGGGCCCGACTCTCCCATTCTTGGCGACACGATCCACCTCTCCCCCAGTCAGGCCGACAGCTACAAACGATGCCCCCGCCAGTACGCACTCGAACGCCGACTGCGTCTTGGAAGCGCATCGTCTCCCTACGCCCACTTCGGCTCGCTCGTCCATTCAGCACTCGAGAAGGCGGAGAGATCCATCGTCGGGACAGGCCTTCTCCATGCCGACATCTGCCACGCCATGGAGTGTCTCGAGGACGTATGGGTCGACGCCGACTTCGGCACGCCAGAGTTGAATCGGGCGTGGCTTGGCAAAGCCGCTGAGGCCATCACCAAGCTATACGAGAAGTGGCCTACCAAGGATGGGGTTCCCATCGACCTCGAGAAGAGGGTCGAAGCCGTCATCGAGGGGGTGCAGTGGGTCGGTGTCATCGACCGGATCGAATCCACGCCAGAAGGCCTGAGAGTCGTCGACTACAAGACGTCGACTACTGCGATGAGCGCCGACGATGCAGCCGAGTCCCTTCAACTTGGTTTCTACACCACCGCACTCGAAGCCGAGGGCAACCATGTAGCGGAGGCGCAACTCTGGTACCCGAGAACCGGCACAAAGTCCGTCTCGACCCGTTCGCTCGATATGGACGGCCTCGAAAACGTGCGAGACGAAATGGAAAGAGTCACAACTGCCATCCGATCTGAGAATTGGGCGCCCGTCGTCGGAGCACCCTGTGAGAGGTGCGCCTTTCGGATGTCATGTCCGGCCTGGCCGGAAGGGAGCGGCGCCTTTCTGCCATGAGCCGAGTGACACCCTCCCCGGAGCAACAAGAGATCCTCGACTTGGGCCTCACCACCATCCGGGTGAGGGCTGGGGCGGGAACCGGCAAGACCACAACCGTGGCAATGGTGATTGCCAACCTGATCGAGGATCACGATATTCAGCCCGAGCAGATCCTCGGGATCACGTTCACCAACAAAGCGGCCGCCGAGTTGGCAGATCGGGTCCGTCAGACTCTCTCGAAAGACCTCGACCCTGGTCGCCAGATCGAAGTTCATACCTATCACGGATTCGCCGCACAGATCCTGTCGGAGTTCGGCGCACTCGCCGGTGTCGACAACCGGGCCAAGATCATCGCTCCCACCTTTGCAAGACAACTCATGAGCGAGACCTTCCATCATCGATCCTACGAGATCCTCGACATCACCCAAGCGCGAACCCTCGACAGGGTCCACCGTTTTGGCGACCGACTCGGCGACCATCTACTCGAGGTCACCGATGTCCACGATGCTGCGGCAGGCCACGACGGTGAGGTTTGGGAGTCGCGCCGGGAGATGGCTGAAACACTGGTCCAATACGCCGCCGACAAACAGCGTCTTCGAGTGGTGGATTACTCCGATCTGGTGACACTCTCCACTCGGGTTGTCCACGACTATCCGGAACTGGCCGCCACCATCAAGGAGCGATATCGAGCCGTCATCCTCGATGAGTACCAGGACACCAACCCGGCCCAACGCGTGCTCTTGACGAGCATCTTCGATTCCGGTTTCCCCGTGATTGCCGTAGGCGACGAGGACCAGACGATCTACGAGTGGCGCGGGGCATCCGCTCAGAACTTCGAACTCTTCGCGGAGCACTTCGCCAAGGGGAACGGCGAGGCTGGCAGTGAGAAGGGACTCACTCTCAACAGACGATCCCCTCAGGCGATCCTCGATGTCGCCAATGAGATCAGGCTCGAAGCCAACGCCGAGGCCGACGCCCTTCAGGCGGTCGATAGTGACTCGGAGGGCGACGTCGTCACCTATTGGGCAGGGGACGCCCTCGAGGAGGCGGAGTGGATTGCCCGCACTTTCGAAGAACTCCAGCAAAGCGGCAGTCGGTGGGGCGACATGGCCGTCCTCTTCAGAAAGAACAAGGACTTCGCGGTCGTGGTCGACGCTATGAGCCGCCACGACATCCCGGTCGAAGTGGCAAACATCGGCGGGCTGTTTTCTGTCGCAGAAGTCGCCGACCTGAGGGCATGGCTCACCACCCTGGAATATCCCGAGGACTCGCCTGGCATCATCCAGATCCTCTTCGGCAGCCGATATCGGCTGGGCATGGCCGACCTTGCGCCGCTGACCCGCTGGGTCGCCGGAGTCGAAGACCTCGACGACGCCGAAGAGCCCGCGCCCATCACCCTGATGGAGGCCATCGAGAACTCTGCCGACATTCCCGGGCTCCGTGATGAGGCTCGCTCCGCCCTGCTGAGCTTTCTGGCTGTCTACAGGGACGTGCTCACCGAGAGCCAGGGGCTAACCCTTGTGGAGACCTGTCGAACGGTCCTCGACCGAACTCGCGCGTGGCAAGACATCGAGGCTTTGCCACCAAACGCGCGACTCACCGCGCGACTCAACATCTACCGCCTCCTCGACCTGGCCGAAGAATGGAGCCCTCTCCGGGGCAGACCTTCGGTTGGGGCCTTTCTCGACTATCTGAAAGTGATGGAAACCGAACCCGCGGAGGAGCTTGACGCGGCCCATCTCTCGGGCGAGGACGCGGTGACTCTGGTGACCGTGCATCGTGCCAAAGGACTCGAGTGGGAGAACGTCGCGATCCCTGCCGTGACCAAGGGCAACTTCCCCAGCCGCTCCCAGCAGTTCCCGGACCCCATCCGTTTCGCGGAACATGTCCCGGTCTCCATGCGGATCGACACCATCATGGATGACCTGCCAGACGACAAGGATGAGCGAGACGTCTATCTCCGCGTACGACATATGAGACAGGAGTGGAGGGTCGCCTACGTCGCCGTCACCAGGGCCAAGAGACGTCTCTTCGTCTCAGGAGCACACTGGTACGGACTGCCGGAGCCGTCCAAGAGGCCCAGGGACCCATCGAAGTTGTTTGAGATCGTCGAGAATCATGTCGTAAGCCGAAGCGCCGGCCACGCCGAGCTTGGTGAGCGGCCTGGTTTGCTCCGGTCCACCGCTCGAGAAGCCAGCCCGGACCCCGTCTTTCGAGATGGATGGGAAGCAGGGCTTCGGGCCGCCATCGACGACCCGGCAGCGATCGAAAGAATCGCCGCAGCGCACGGCGTTGGAGACGAATATGAGCGAATCGTGGCTGACATGAACCAGCGGCTCTTCAATCTCGCCGAGCCCGCGCCAGAGGAGACTGTCGACGATCAGGACACCGTCTCGGTCACCGGTCTGGTGACGTACGCGCAATGCCCGAAGAGGTTCTTCTGGACCAATGTCGACCCGCTCCCCCGGCGACTCAACCCGGCGGCCAATCGGGGGACGGAGGTTCACCGGCGCATCGAGCTCCACCAGAAAGGCCAGGTTCCGTTCGAAGAAATGACAGACGATCTGTATGACGTCGTCGAGGGGGACCGCTCGCCCGGGCCACGTGCGTTCGACGCCTATTTGGGCTCCAGATTCGCCGAGAAGACGGCAACGATGATCGAGATCCCATTCTCGCTGGAACTCGACACCGGATACCTCGTCAGGGGAAGAATCGATGCCGTCTACTGCGACAACAGCAAATGGGAAGTGGTCGACTTCAAGAGTGGCCGCCCACGATCCGACCCCGCGCTTGTCGTCCAATTGCAGGCCTATGCGGTGGCCGCCACCGACGTCGATTTCGGCCTTGCCAAACCCGAGGTCCTCGATGTCACTTTCGCCTACCTGAGCGGGGGTCTCACCGAGGTCACCCACTCAGCGGACGACCAGTGGGTAGCAGCGGCGCGCGAATCACTCAATGCGCTCACCGGTAGAATTTCCACTTCAGATTTTCAAGAGAACCCGGGATCGTGGTGCAGCTCGTGTGACTTCTTGCAGTTCTGCGCTCCGGGGCAGGCACAGGTCGAAGGTTGAGCGGTGTGTTAGCCATTGGGGCCGCCATCGTCGGCTATCTGGTCGGCTCAGCACCCACCGCCGAGTGGCTGGGAAGACTGGCTGGAGTCGATCTTCGTCGGGAGGGTTCGATGAACCCGGGAGCCAACAACGCTCTCCGACTCGGCGGACAGCGTCTCGCCGCCGCCGTACTGGCAATCGAGATGGCCAAAGGTGCCATCGCCGTTGTCGCCGGCGCCGCCCTGGCCGGTGGTCTCGGCGCGGTGTTAGCCGGTGTCGGTGCAGTCACCGGCAACGTCTTCAACATGTACTACCGATTCCAAGGAGGCAAGGGTCTCGGGATCTCCGCAGGGGTCCTGACCGCTATTTGGCCAACCGTGTTGGCACCGGTGTTAGTGGTGATTCTGATCGCGGTTCTGATCACCCGGTCTTCGGGGGGAGCAGCGATAGTCGCCATCGTCGCCTTCAACGTCATGGCAGTCCTCTGGGCCACTCTGGAATGGCCGATGGCCTGGGGAATAGACGCGACGGGCCAACTCCTATTGCTGTCACTGGGAATCGGAGCAGTTCTATGGAACAGACATTGGCCCGATTCGCCGTTCAGCCGGCAACACCGTCTTTCACATCAAGAACCAGCGTGACGGGACCGCCGTTCGTCAACTCGACATCCATCGTCGCCCCAAAAACACCATGAGCAGTGACGATGTCACGCTCCCGGAACGAATCAATCATCCGATCGATCAAGGGCCGGGCATTTTCAGGGCGGGCAGCGTCGGTGAATGACGGGCGACGCCCTCGTTTCACATCCCCTGCCAGGGTGAACTGACTCACGACCAGAATCTGGCCATCGATATCTCGCAGTGAGAGATTCATCTTCCCCTCGTCGTCGTTGAACACTCTCAGACCAACGATCTTGTCGACTGCCGCATCGACATCGCGGTAGCCATCACCCGAGGCCACTCCTATGAGAAGACACAGTCCGCTCCCGATGCTCCCGACAACGCTGCCGTCGACGCGCACCAAAGCTGAAGAAACTCGTTGCAAAACTATCCGCACCGGGGTGATTCTGGCAGTCAAGGCTGACAGGGAAATCTGACAGGTAAATAGAGTGTCGTCGTGACCCGACGCAAGGAACCGGATCTCAAGCTGCTAGGTGGGCCCAACGAGGGCCCGGTGGCAACCGATCTCGAGGTGCGTCTGCTCGAGAAGTGGATTCGAAGCCAGACAGGACCCCAAATCGAAACCATTCGAGTCTCCTCCTCCCGACGTGGTCGAGGAGGCAATCCGGTCGAGTTGTCAAACCGGATATCGGCAGAGGACGACGTCTTCCTCGTACCGGTGCGAGTCGTCTGGATGGCGCCGAAGAAGAAAGGGCAGAGGTCGGTCACGTGGTCGGATGCCTTCAGACCGGGCGACCCGAGAGACCCGAGAGGGCTGCGCGCGTACTGGATTAGGACCTTTCGACCTGCCAGGCTCAAGCTGATTGCGGCACAGGGAGCCCTCTCGTCGGATCTGGCAGCCGACTATGAATCATCAGGAGAGATCGACGGTATCGCGGCATTTGCAACACGGCGCGTTTGGAGAGTCCTCGACCAGGCTGAACGGAGGCTTCGAGGGAACCGGTACAAGATTCCCCGGTTCGTGCCGGAGGCGATTCTGTCGCGGAAAGACTTCGTCGAGCAGGTGGACACCTATGCCCGGGAAGCGGAAGTCGACTCGAACGTCGCGCTCACCGACGCCGAGCGGTACCTGCGCGAGATGGCTGCGACCCACAGCCCCTACGTCATCGATCTGATCGCCAATGCGATCCATGCTCTCTACCGGCAGGGATACGGCGAAATCAAGTATGACGAGACCCAGGTCGCCGATGTGGCCGAGTTGGGCCGTTCGAATCCGGTGATCTTCCTCCCGTCGCATCGGTCCAATCTGGATCGCCTCAGCTTCCAGTTCATGCTCTGGGAGAACGATCTTCCGCCCAATCACACCGCCGGAGGCATCAACCTGGATTTCTTTCCGGTCGGCCCCCTCATGCGTCGGACGGGTGTGTTCTTCATTCGGCGATCGTTCCGGGACAACCGCCTCTACAAGATCGTCCTGCGGGCCTATATCGATTACCTGATCGAGAAGCGCTTCCCGATGGAGTGGTACATGGAAGGTGGGAGATCCCGTTCCGGAAAGCTGGGACCACCCCGGTTCGGCCTCCTCAACTACATCGTCGACTCACTGCGAAGCGGGAAAGCCGACGACGTGCAACTGATCCCGGTCTCGATCGTTTATGACCAGATCCAGGACGTGCCCGACTACACCCGAGAAGCCCAGGGTCGCGGCAAAGAAAAGGAGTCCATCGGATGGCTGTTCCGCGCGGTCCGCTCGCTCCGTCGGCGCTACGGCGACATCCACATTCGGTTGGGCGAGCCGGTATCGGTTGCGTCGGTAGTGGGTTCGATCGACGAAGGAGAGGAGGTGTCGATCGGACTCCAGAAGCTTGCATTCGAAGTGATGTATCGCATTGGAAGCGTGACACCCATCACTCCGACCGCTGTCATCAGTATCGCTCTCCTGGCAG
>QIDW01000149.1 GCA_003230435.1 Acidimicrobiia bacterium
TCACGGGCAAAGATCTTTCCGAAGTACCGGGGAGACTTGCTCGTGGCAACCGTTGTTGCCGGCGAAATGGCCAAGCGGCATGTCGAGCAAACACGGATACCGTCCAACCCGATCGACGTCCTTTGCCAGCAGCTGGTCGCACAGACCGTGTCCGGCGACACATCAGCAGACGCTCTGTACGAGATCACACGGCGAGCATCGCCCTACTCCGAACTGAGCCGTCAGGTCTTCGACGAGACCCTCGACATGTTGTCGGGCCGGTACCCGTCGGATCTCTTTGCCGAGCTGAGACCCCGCATCACCTGGGATCGCGCCACCGGAGCGGTGACTCCTCGACCCGGGTCAAGACAACTCGCAGTGACCAATCCGGGCACGATTCCTGACCGTGGCCTCTACCGGGTGACACTTCCCGACGGGAGTCGGGTTGGCGAACTCGATGAGGAGATGGTCTACGAGTCTCGAGAGGGCGACACCTTCGTGCTCGGATCGAGCGCATGGCGGATAAGCCAGATAACCCATGACAAGGTAGAGGTGGTTCCTGCCCCGGGCGACTCCGCTGCGAAGATGCCCTTCTGGCATGGAGACATGTTCGGTCGACAGCTCGAGACCGGTCGGGCCATCGGAAGATTCGTGCGAGAAACGGCAGGCCGTGACCACGAAACAACCGAGACGATCCTCCGCGACGAGTACGGCCTCGACCAACTCGCCGCGCGCAATCTGATCGTTTACATCAAGGAGGAGAAGGACGCCACAGGAGTCCTGCCCACCGATCAGACCATCGTTGTCGAGCGCTTCAGAGACGAGATCGGCGATTGGCGTGTAGTGCTCCTCTCTCCGCTCGGAGCCCGGATTCACGCCCCGTGGGGCATGGCCCTCCGTCATCGTTTCAGAAGTCGCTACGGAGCCGACGTAGACGTGATCTGGTCCGACGACGGCATCGCATTCCGATTTCCCGACTCTGACGATCCACCTGAGGCGGACGATCTCCTTCTCGACCCTGAAGAAGTCGAGGCTCTCCTGATCGATCACCTCGCCGACACGGCTTTGTTCGCCGCGCGGTTCCGTGAGGCTGCCGGGCGAGCGCTTCTTCTCCCACGTCGCCGGCCCGGCGAGCGCACGCCTTTGTGGCTGCAACGGCGAAAATCTGCCGATCTTCTTGGCGTCGCCAAGCAATTCGGATCATTCCCGATTCTTCTCGAGGTCTACCGCGAGATCCTCCAGGATGACTTCGACCTCCCCTCGCTCCAAGAGGTCCTTGGTGAGATTCGATCGCGGAAGATCCAGGTGGTTTCGGTCGACACCACCGGGCCAAGTCCGTTCGCGTCGTCACTTCTCTTCTCGTTTGTGGCCGCCTACCTGTATGAAGCAGATGCCCCGCTTGCTGAGAGACGCGCCGCAGCTCTGACTCTCGACCGCGACCTGCTTCGAGAGCTTCTAGGGGAAGGCGAGTTACGCGAACTGATCGACCCAGAAGTAGTGGTCGCCGTAGAACTGGAACTCCAACATCTGACTGACAATCGAAGGGCTACCAACCCGGGTCGCCTCCATGATCTCCTTCGTGATCTAGGACCACTTTCAGTCGTCGATATAGAGGTTCGGACTTCTGGCATCGACGTCCGAGCGGCGCTTCAGGACCTCTTGGGCCAAAGAAGGGTTGTCGAGGTCGTTGTCGGTGGAGAGACGAGGTGGGCGGCCATTGAGGACGTCGCCCGGCTCCGCGATGGTCTCGGGGTCCAACCTCCGCCCGGGGTTCCGCAAACTCTTCTGGAGCCGGTCGAAGACCCTCTAGGAGACGTTGTCGGACGTTACGCCAGAACTCATGGTCCGTTCACGTCACAGGAGGCTTCGGCAGCCCTGAATCTCCCCAACGGGGTAGTCGAAACTGCCCTGGCAAACCTCGAACGGCAGGGCAGAGTCGCCGAAGGCGCTTTTCGACCAGGCGGCCAGGGTCGGGAATGGGTTGACGACTCGGTGCTCCGCCGTCTCAAGAGACGCTCCTTGGCCGTTTTGCGCAATGAGATCGAACCCGTCGTTCCATCTGCGCTGGCCCGATTTGCTCTGGCCTGGCAAGGTGTCACCTCTGACCCGCCTCGTGGCAGGAACGCTCTTTCAGAAGCCATTCGCAAACTGACCGGTGCCGCCGTTCCTGCCTCGGTCCTCGAACGTGATGTGCTCGCATCGAGAGCGACCGACGTTGGCAACGGCATCGACGCGTTGATTCTGGCTGGGAACCTGGTTTGGGTGGGTGAGGGCTCACTTGGCTCCCGGGATGGGCGAGTCGCTCTCTATCCCCGCGACACTCTCGCGTCGCTATGGAGAGGACCAGACCCGGACGCCGAGATCAACACCAAGGCGTTGGAGATCTTGGACCAGCTGCGGCAGGACGGCGCCAGCTTCTTTCGAGATATTTACCAAGCCACCGGAGGCGGCGACCCCGAAGAGACACTCAGGGCACTCTGGGACCTGGTATGGGCGGGCCATCTGACAAACGACACCTTCGAGCCTGTTCGCGCCTTTGTGGCCAGACGCAGGAGCCAAGGCTCGGGGCGCCCGTCACTTTCAGGTCGGTTCCCGGCCCACTCCGCAGGACGGTGGTCGCTTACCGAGGGCCTGATCAGATCCACTCCGAACGAAACCGAGCGGCATGCGGCATGGGCGGAGTTGCTCCTCGACCGGCATGGTGTTGTGACGCGGAGCACGGCACTCGCCGAGGGTTACCCCGGTGGTTTCACAACCCTGTATCCGGTGTTCAGTCATCTCGAAGAATCCGGGCGTATCCGACGCGGCTATTTCGTTGAGGGGCTCGGTGGCTCTCAGTTCGCACTCCCCGGCGCCGTCGACCGTCTTCGCTCTGAATCAGAACCATCACTGATGGTTATTGCCGCCACGGACCCTGCCAACCCTTACGGAGGAGTTCTTCCCTGGCCCGAACTTCCAGAAACCCGACTGGCTCGTGACGCAGGCGCCTATGCCCTCCTGTCAGATGGTGACCTCATCGGCTACCTGGACAAAGGCCGTCGTGGGCTTACGTTGCTGAATCCTTCCGTCGATCAGTTCAGCCTCGTATCCCGGGCCATGGCGGACGTGGCAGCAAGGTACAGACGCCTGACGCTCGTCACTGTCAACGGCGAGCCTGCTTCGGCCTCACCGCTTGCTTCTCCCCTGTCGGAGTGGGGATTCGCCACCGCCCCGCGCGGCCTGACTTACCGCGGTTAGGAGCCCGCTAGACCCGGTCGAGCACTTCGTAGGTTGTGTTCCGCAACGCCGACGTCCGTCCGGCGGCCTCGACCACCTCGCGGAACTCATCCGTCGTCACCTCTTGGCCATGTTCAGCGCCGGCCGCCCGGGTGATGATCTCACCCATGAGCGTCCCGCCCAGATCGTTGCACCCTGCGTCGAGAAGACGTCGACCTCCGTCAAGGCCCAACTTCACCCACGAAGCCTGAATGTTGTCGATGAGCCCATCGAACGCGATTCGGGACACCGCATGGATCAGCACCACTTCGTCCCATGTCGGTCCCGGGCGGGATCGCCCACGGAGATAGATCGGAGAGCCCATGTGCACAAATGGCAGCGGGACCATCTCGGTGAAACCACCCGTGCGACGTTGGATTTCGCGGATGACCTCGAGATGTCTGGCCCAGGAGCGGGGGTGGTCGATGTGACCGAACATGATTGTGGAAGTCGCCCGGAGACCCAGCTCATGTGCGGTGATCATCACCTCGGCCCATTGTGATGTGCGGATCTTGTCCGGACAGAGATGGGCCCGGATGTCGTCGTCGAGTATTTCTGCCGCAGTCCCGGGCAAAGTGCCCAACCCCGCGTCTTTGAGCTCGGTCAAGAATTGCCTCACCGGAACGCCAAGCGTCTCGGCACCTTGCCAAACCTCCAATGGCGTGAAACCGTGGATGTGCATATCGGGAAGCTCTTCCTTGATCGCCTTGACGACGTCGACATAGAAGTTGCCTGTGAAATCGGGATGAATCCCACCTTGAAGCGTTACCTCGGTTGCGCCACGATCCCATGCCTCACGTGAGCGATCGACGATCTCATCGAGCCCCATCAAATAGGGCTCGCCACGCAGGTTCAGCGACTTGGGGCCTTTGGAGAAGGCGCAGAAGCCGCACTTGAAATAGCAGAGGTTGGTGTAGTTGATGTTTCGGTTGACCACATAGGTCACCCTGTCTCCCACGGCTTTTCTCCGAAGCTCGTCGGCGGTGTGGGCGACGGCGTCGATCTGCTCGCCCCTCGCCATGAAGAGCTCTTCCAGTTCGGCCACCGTGGGGGCATGTCCATCCAGGGAGCGCTCGAGAACTGGCGTTAGGTCACCCGCACCACCAATGCCCCCGACTCCCGATCCATCGATCCAAGCCTCGTCCATCCACTCTGCAGACAGACGCCCAGCCGGCACCGGAGGATCCATGTCCTTGCCCGGGGCCCACTTATGGCGCGGGCGCGCCGCTCCAGACCCGTCGACCTGGTTGAGCCATGTGGTGAAGATGTCCTTGGGCAGTGCGTCTCTCGCCTCGTCGATCTCGACACCGACCGGAAGCGCCGTGCGCTCGATAAACAAGACCTCGGGCATCGAGTCGCGCAGCTCTCCCAACCTCTCAGCGCTCCAATCGCGGAGCAACAGGTCGGTGGCACCGTCCGAAACCGCCTTTGCCGCCTGAGCGACATCGTCGGCAAAGACCGAGACCATGGTCTCGATGCCAGGCAAACTCGTGATCTGTGCCGCTCTGACAACTCCGGAGCGGGTGGTCCTCAGATAGGCGGATCGACTCCGCGCGATCGCGTCGAGCACCTTCTCCCTCGAACCGGTGTCGACGACCGTTAGCCGCCACGGCGCCACCTGCCTCGCTCCCAGCAAGAGCGCATCGCCCGGGTCGACTACCCAAGCCGCAGGGTCATGGTCGCCAACCTCTCGCGCCACCACCAAGACTCCCCCCTTGAAGGCTGCGGCGAGGTCCACCGAGGTCGGGGTGGCGATCTCGACGGTCGTCGTTCCTTCACGTCGTCGGCTGACAGCCGTCGGCTCGGCAAGTGTGTCGGCGGGGCGGACTCGGAGGTAGGTGACTCTCATGCGACTCCAATCTTGGTAGCTATCGCGGCCAAACCGTCACCATCGGCTGCCGCCTGCACGTCACCGAGCAATCCCTCATCGATCCACTCCTCGTTGATGTACTCGGGATAGACGGGAAGACGTGGTCGGAGGTCGAAACCTGCAGCCTTCGTTCGGCGCCGTAGCTCCTCCAGATGAGGCCAGGGCGCTTCTGGATTGACCCAGTCGATCGTCAAAGGTGATACACCGCCCCAGTCGTTGATTCCAGCTTCGAGATAAATTTCGTAACTCTCGGTGAGGTTCGGTGGCACCTGGACGCTTGCCTCTGCGCCCATGATCCAACGGGCAAGAGCTACCACACGGGCAAACCAGCGCGGCACCGGTTCGGCGGAGCGTCTCATCGGCGTGTCGGCCTTCGCCCGGAAATTCTGGATGATCACTTCCTGTATTGCTCCTGTCGCCTCGGCCAGGTCACTCAGGGCAAAAAGCGAATCAACCAACTCCTCGTGGTTCTCTCCGATGCCCACCAGAATTCCAGTGGTGAACGGCACCTTCTGCCGCCCAGCAGCTTCGATTGTCGCCACGCGGCGGGCCGGTTCTTTGGTTGGGGATTTGTAGTGGACCATTCCCGGCTCGGTGAGCCGAGGCGAGATGTTCTCCAACATCATCCCCATCGATGGATTCGTCGGTCTCAGAAGGATCATCGCCGGATCGTCTAGAAGCCCGGGGTTGGCATGAGGAAAGAGTGAAGTCTCCGACCTGACCAGGGACGACATCTCGGCCACGTACTCGATGGTGGAGTTGAGACCTTTCCTCTCCAGGAAGTCTCGAGCCTGGGGCCACCGGATCTCGGGGCGGTCGCCCAAGGTGAACAGTGCTTCGGTGCAGTTGGCGGCGTCACCTGCCTTGGCGACACCCAACACCTCATCCGGCTCCAGGTAGACACCGCCGGCGCCCGGGGGTTTGGCAAATGTGCAATAGGTGCATCGGTCGTTGCATAGCGTCGTCAGCGGTATGAAAACCTTGCGGCTGTACGTAACGACCTTTCCTCGCCCCTCATCTCTCAACGAGGAGGCATGTTCGAACAGCAATGTTTCGTCTGCCTTGCCACTGAGATAGCGCAACGCGAGGCCTGGGTCCGGAGAGGGGTGAGTCACTGTCAGTAGGTGATCAGAGTCACGAGATCCCCGAGGAGCCGGCGCCAATCACACCCCCGTCAACCGGCACGACGGCTCCCGTCATCCAAGAAGCTGCGTCGGATGAAAGAAACACGATCAATCGTGCCACATCCTCGGGCTCACCGACTCGACCGAGGGGATGCATACCCGCCGTGGCGGCTTCGTCATGGAGAAGAGCGCTCGCAAGCCTGGTCTTGACCACAGCCGGGGCGACAGCGTTCACTCGGATGTCGGGAGCCAACTCCATGGCCATCTGCCGGGTCATGTGAACTAGCCCGGCTTTTGAAACGTTGTAGGCGCCCATGAATGGACTCGGTCTGAGACCGGCTACGGAAGCAACGTTGACCACCGCGCCGCCGTTTTTATCCATCCACCCGTGAAAGGCCGCACGCACCCAGAGCAAAGGGGCCCTGAGGTTGACCGCCCAGGTCTTGTCCAATGCTCCAAGATCGACGTCCATGAGCATCCCGACCGCTGGGTTGGTTCCGGCGTTGTTGACGAGGATGTCGCAGGAGCCAAACCGTTCCACGGTGGCCTCGATCGCCTCGTTGGCCGCATCCTCGGAGTCGGCTCGTGCCGGAAGCGCAAGGATCTTGTCCGCGTCCACGCCGGCCTCGACGAGTTGAGCTTGGGCCGTCTCCAGGTTCTGATCCTTGCGCGACGTGATGGTCACACCAGCTGCTTTGCTCCGGGCGAATTCAAGTGCCGTTGCCATCCCGATGCCACGGCTCCCGCCGGTAACGACGGCGACCTTGCCTTCAATCGAGACTTCCATGCTCCTCCTACGAATTTGACGCTGAATCTACCCTGCCGGGTCGATCGATCATTGACCGCCCCGCTTCACTCCCCCGTATTTCATCCTGGTGTCCGACATCGCCGAGGCTCGCTGTTCGTCATCATTGATCCCAGCATCGACGATTTCGCCAACAAAGAGTGTATGGGTCCCAAAGTCGAGCGCCTGGCGTACCTCACAATCCATCCATGCGAGGGCGTCCTCGAAGATCGGAGCACCGGTCGTTGCGATCCGAGCGGGACGATCGTTGAGTGTGTTGCCATCCCGCGTGGCCGGCTTGGAGAACTTCACAAAGACCCGAGTGTCTTCAGCGGACCAGAGGTTCACCGAGAACGAGCCTCCCTCTGTGACGAGACGATGAGTAACCGCTTTGTTGTCGATGCCAACTCCAATCAGAACCGGCTCCATGCTGAGCTGAGTGATCCAACTCGCTGTCATAGCGTTCCACTCTTCACCGGACGCCGACCCAATGAGGGCCAACGCGTTGGGGATCTTCCATGTCACCCTGTTGACCAACTCGTCGTCCATGCTCCTCCTTGGCACACAGCGAGGCGGAAAACCCTAATGTTCTCGGCGTGCGGATTCTCGTTGCCACTACCGGTGTGCTTCCCGCCGTTCCGGTCGCCGGCTTTTGCAAGCTTCTGATGGGAGAAAACCCGAGCATCACTGTGATGACAGTGATACGCGTCCCCAGGTCCTTTCTCGAATCGCTGGACGACGATGTGCGGCGCTCCTTTCTCGATAGGAACGAGGACGAGTCGTCGAGTGCTGAGGAAAAGGCGGCCCGCTACCTGGAGGAGAGGGGCCAGAAGACGGTGGACCCGATTTGTGCGGCCCTGGCCGCGGAAAACATCGAGTGCGACATTCGTTTTGTCGATGGCGACGATCCTGCCGAGGCAATCATCCAGACTGCCGCCAAAGTAGACGCCGAGATGGTGATCATGGGGGCCACCCGCCGTCTCTTCACCGAAGAGGCTTGGCGGAGCGTCTCGGCCCGTGTGATGACCAACTCCCATCTCCCTGTTCTCTTGGTGCCGGGAACCAAGATCGAGGACACCATGGAGATGCCAATCATTGAGGCGTAACACGAGGACAAGACCTCCCGCACCAAGATCCCGGTGGCGGTACTAGAGCCTTTCTACACGATCGAATCTCTTCTTCGAGGTTGCCCGCGGAAATCTGTCCCAGCCAGTCCGTACCTTGTGGAGTATGGACTTCGATCAA
>QIDW01000150.1 GCA_003230435.1 Acidimicrobiia bacterium
GCACACGTTGGAACTCTCTATGGCACAAGTTGGGGAGCACACCTACAATTCCGAAGTCCGCCCCGGGAGCTTCCCAGCTATGGCTGAAACCCTTTTCTCTTTTGCTGGCCAGGACATGGCCATTGACCTTGGCACTGCCAACACGCTCGTCTACGTGCGTGGCGGCGGCATCGTGCTCAATGAGCCGTCCGTGGTTGCGATCAACTCCCAAAACAGCAAGGCGCTGGCCGTCGGCATGGAGGCAAAGCGGATGATTGGCCGTACCCCGGCCCACATCACCGCGATTCGCCCCCTTCGTGATGGTGTCATCGCCGACTTCGATATCACCGAGAAGATGCTGCGCTATTTCATCCAGAAAGTGCATAAGCGCAAGTGGGCCCGTCCCCGCATAGTCGTCTGCGTCCCATCCGGAATCACTCCCGTTGAGCGTCGTGCCGTCGAGGAGGCGGCCTACCACGCAGGTGCTCGTCGGGCGTACACGATCGAAGAACCGATGGCTGCTGCCATCGGGTCGGGGCTACCGATTGGTGAACCGTCCGGTTCGATGATCGTCGACATTGGTGGTGGCACCACCGAAGTTGCGGTCATTTCACTCGGGGGGATAGTCGTGTCTCGATCTATTCGGGTAGGCGGCGACGAACTTGACTCGTCGATCATCGACTGGATCAAAAAGGAGCACAACGTCCTCATAGGAGAGAGGACGGCCGAGCAACTCAAACTCGCAGTTGGCTCGGCATGGCCGTACGCGGACGAGCCTTCGGCCGAGGTCAGGGGTCGCGATCTGGTGACCGGTCTTCCCAAAACGATCCTTCTGTCCAGTCCCGAGATCAGAGAAGCCATTGAGGAGCCGACTCAGGCAGTCGTGGACGCGGTCAAATACACACTCGACAAGACGCCCCCTGAGCTGGCGGCGGACATTGTCGAACGTGGAATTGTGCTCACTGGAGGAGGAGCACTCTTGGTTGGGATAGACCATCGTCTGGCCCACGAGACGGGGATGCCCATTGTGACTGCGGCCAGGCCGCTGCAGTCTGTGGTGCTTGGCTCGGGGAAGTGCCTGGAGGAGTTTGACGCGTTGCACACGGTGCTGGCGTCGTCGGCCAGGCCATGATCCCTTCCACCGTCTCTTTCCATGGTGAATAGAGAGCCCCGCGGCCACACACTCCCGCTACTCGTAACCCTGATCATATTTGGGGTGCTCCTGATGACTTTCGACGTTCGACTTCAGGGTGGTGGAGTAGTCGGCGTGCTTCGGACGGGCACCCAAACGATTGTCGCCCCGATGCAGAAGGCAGCTTCTTATGCTGTGAACCCGGTCGCCGACGTTATCGACTCGCTGTCGAACCTCTCGAATCTCCGTGAGGAGAACATCGCCCTCAGACGAGAGTTGACAGAGGCCGAGGCAGCGTTGGTCGGAGTTCAGGACCAACTGGCGCGACTCGAGCACTTCGAGCAGCTCTATGACATGGAGACGGCAGGCAACGAGATCGGTCGCACCGTCGCGAATGTGATAGGCCGGCCTGACGCCTTCGATGCTGCCCTTATCATCGACAAAGGGACCTCCGACGGCCTCGTCGTCGGTCAGCCGGTTGTCGACACCAACGGCTACGTCGTTGGGACCGTGAGAAGCGTCACCGGGGGTAGCGCAACCATCGTTCCCATCACTGCGGACCGTCAAGGCTTGACTGTGATAGTGGGGGATCAGATAGGTTCTCTTCTGTCACAGGTGGCAACGGACGAGATGAGGCTCGAGGTTCTTGACGCCCGCGAACCTGTGCTCGCCGGCGACCGCGTTCTCACCTCGGCCGTTTCAGCTAGCTTTCCCGCAGGTTTGCCGGTTGGCGTGGTCATCGGGGATGCGGTGCCGAGGATAGATGTGCTGACCACGGCCGTGGCTTTGTTTGTGAAGCCCGACACACTGCGCCTGGTCGTTGTCCTCGCATGGCCACCGGATCCCATCACGGCGAGTAGTGGCGAGGTGATCGGCCCAGCCGAGACGACAACGACCACATCAGAGACTTCGACTACTACGACTACTGATAGGGGTGACTCATGAGAATCCCTAAGAGTCTCATCGTCGCGACAGTTCTCATCTTTGCCGTCGTGATCCAAACCACCCTGTTCGGTCAGATACGCTACATAGCCCCTGACCTGGTGATGTTGGTCGTGATCCTTCTCGCCCTCACTCGAATTCGTCCCGAACTCGTACTCGGGGCTGCGTTCCTGTCGGGTTTGCTCGTCGACCTCCTTGGGTCGTCCCTTCTCGGGCTTCGCGCGATCGTTTTCACAACGGTTGCCTACATCGCAGTACGGACCATGGAGCGTGCCGGGATTGGTCGGTTCACTGTGGCGCTGTGGGCGGGGATACTCACTCTCATCGGGGTTGTCCTCCTCGTTCTCATCGGAACCCTGTTCGGACAGACCAGCCTCTTGGGTCCGAGCGTGGCAAGTCGGATACTTGTAGTGCCATTGGCAAATCTGCTGCTTGCCGGCCTGGCAGGCCCCCTATTCGTCAGGCTCGTCGACGGCGATGCGACGGCGTTCCGATTCTCATGAAATTTGCTGTCAGGCTCAGCATCCTCGGGACTGTGTTCGTCGTCATGTTCTTGGTTGTGGGGCTCCGATTGTGGTTTGTCCAGGTTGCTGAAGGTCCTGCAATTGCCCGAGCGGCCGAGGAGCAGACCTGGATCCAGAAGACGACCTACGCGCCAAGGGGAGACATCTACGACCGCAACGGAGTTCTGCTGGTTACAAGCCGCATGGTTCCCGCAGTGATGATAGACCGCACCTTCGTCCGACCGGAGGAGCGAGAAGAGCTGATCACGCGTCTTTCGGCGCTGCTCTCCATCGACGCCGACGAACTCGACGCGATCTATGAGGAGGAAGGAGTCAACGCTCGCTTCCAGGTAGCAACCGTATCCAGCGATCTCGCATATCAGATAAATGAGCAGCTCGATGTTCTTCCTGGAGTGGAGATAGCGCAGGTGCCTGAGCGTGTCTATCTGTCGGGTCCTACGTTGGCGCATGTGATCGGCCATCTCGGGCTTCCTGACGAGGTTGACGTCGAAGAAAACCCCGATATCGACCGGAACCTCCGCATTGGGAGGCTGGGTGTTGAGAGTTCCTACGACCGGTTCCTTCAGGGCACGTCTGGCATTTTGGAGTATCGGGTGAGACGTGGCGAGATCATCGATCAAAGGCCTCCCCTTGAACCGGTTCCCGGGGATTCCCTCGAACTCACCATTGATCTCGAACTGCAGCAACTCGTTGAGCTTGCCCTTGAAGACGGGATCGCCCTGTCCAACGCGGTCAAGGAGGCAAACCATGAGGATGGGGAGCCCGCGTTCACCGTGACGGAGAAGGCCGCCGCGGTGGTACTGGACCCCAATACGTTTGAGATTCTGGCCCTCGCCTCTGTGCCGGACTTCGATCCGCAACTGTTTGCGGCTGGGATACACGCGGAGACCTACGCCGATCTGAACGAGCGGGAGGCACTGTTCAACAGGGCGATTGGTGGTCGTTACCCGCCGGCCTCGACATTCAAGGCGATCACATACACGGTGATAGAGGAGGAGAATCTTCCGTTTCCTGAGCGGGATGATGTTGATACAGCCAACCGCTTGGTCAACTGCGACGGAAAGTTCATTCTCCCCGACCTAACCGACGGCTCTCAACAGGTGAAGCGTGACTGGTACGACGGTCGTTTCAGTTTCGGTTGGCTTGACATTCATGGCGCCCTTCAGAACTCATGTAACAAGTTCTTCTGGGCGGCTGGACTTGGCGCGTATCTAGCCCTGGACGGAACGGCGAGAGAGACGGTGATGCAGGACTGGGCCGCTGATCTCGGATACGGGTCGGCAACGGGCATCGATCTCGGCGGTGAAATCGACGGCACCATCCCAAGCAGAGCAGAATTCGAGCGCAGGGCCGAGATACAGAGGGAGAATCCAGACGCCGGTCTGCTGCATCCAAGCCGCCTCGAAGAGGGCGGGGCCATTTGGCAAGGTGGAGACCTGATGGACTTTGCCATCGGCCAGGGAACATTTGAGGCCACACCCCTTCAGGTGGCGGTGTCCTATGCGGTCCTGGCAAACGGTGGACGTGTAATGGAACCGCGAGTCGTGAGTCGGGTGATCGACTCGTCGGGCGACACGGTGCAGGAGATCAGTTCGCCGAATGTGCGGACGGTCCCGATAACTTCGGCCACACGTTTATCCCTTCTATCCGACCTGGGTCGGGTGGTGAGCTCAGGCACGGCTAGGGCCGCGTTCGGCGAGTTCGGCGACGGTCTCGACCAGATTGGCGGCAAGACCGGGACTGCTGAGATTTCCGGGAACAAGGACCCCCATGCCTGGTTCGTCGGTGTTGCCCCGCTGGACAACCCGCAGTACATAGTGGTAGTCCTCGTGGAAGAGGGCGGTTCTGGTGGAAGGATCGCGGCACCCGTGGCACGGCACATACTTCAATACCTGATGGGCAATGAGCCCACCCCGATCGTCGAAGGCGAGGAGGCGGACTGATGACTGTCCTCACCAGAATCGGCGAGGTTGCGGTCGTCCGGCGTGACAACAAGTTCGACCGCATTCTCTTCGCAACGATGCTCGCCCTGTCCGGATTCGGGCTGCTGATGATCTACTCGGCCACTCGTGACTCCGGCACCTTTTCGATGGAACGCCAGATGATCTTCGTTGCGGCTGGCCTGATCATCTATCTCGTGGCTTCCAACATCGACTATCGCGAGTACCGGGGGATCATCCCAGGCATTGTGGTGGTGACGCTGCTGCTGCTTCTGGCGGTCTTCGCGTTTGATCCGGTGAACAGCGTCAACCGGTGGATCCCGCTCGGATTCTTCAATCTTCAACCCGCGGAGTTTGCCAAGGTGGTCGTGATAGTGGTTCTGGCCAGCCACCTCGCACCCTCGAGCCGGGACGAGCTCAGACCGAGAACCATGAGCTGGCAGAAGGTGTTGCAGGCTGTCGTCATCGTTGCGATTCCTGCTGCTCTCGTCTACATGCAGCCCGACCTCGGCACGACTCTCGTGTTCGGTTTCATCCTGTTCGCGATGCTCTTCGTCTCCGGCTCAACATGGAGACAGCTGGTTTCGCTGCTGGCGGCTCTGGTCCTTGGTGTCCTGGCTGTTCTGCAACTCGGTCTGTTGACCGGGTATCAAATCGATCGTCTCCGGGTCCTGTTCGATTCGAACATCGACCCGCAGGGGATCGGCTACCAACTTCGGCAATCGAAGAACGCCATCGGATCGGGTCAGCTATTTGGGAAAGGTTTGTTCCGGGAGGGAACCCTGACCGACTTCAACTACGTGCCTGAGCAAGAGAACGACTTCATATTCACGGCGGTCGGTGAGCAACTCGGTTTGATCGGCGGCCTGCTTGTCCTGGCAGCCTTCGGGATCATCGTGTGGCGTCTGCTGGTCATTTCGGCGAACTCCAGAGATCGATTCGGTGCCCTCATTGCTGCTGGGGTGGCAGCAATGGTGATGTTCCATGTCTTCATCAACATCGGGATGACAATCGGAGTGATGCCTGTTACCGGTCTACCTCTCCCGTTCCTGAGCCAGGGTGGATCGTTCTACATGTCGATGGCGCTAGCTCTCGGCATCGCCAACTCCGTCTGGTTGATGAAGACCCCGGTCCCCGGCGAGAACCAACTGACCTGAGCTCTTGTTAGCCTCGCCCCCCATGTTCAGACGGAGCGCAGACGGATGGGTCGAAGTCATCTGTGGCCCAATGTTCTCCGGAAAGAGCGAGGAGCTGATTCGCAGGGTGACTCGCTCGAAGATCGCCAGAATTCCCGTCCAGGTGTTCAAGCCGCAGCTCGACGACCGATACGCCGATACAGAGGTCGTCTCCCATTCGTCCATGAGGGTGGAGGCCACCCCGGTGAACGGATCCCTCGAACTTCTCAAGGCGATTGCCGACACCACTGAGGTGATCGGGATCGACGAGGGCCAGTTCTTTGATGACGGCTTGGTGGACATCGTCGACAACCTCGCTGCCACCGGAATGCAGGTGATCATCGCCGGACTGGACACTGACTACCTACGCCGACCGTTCGAACCGATTCCATCACTCTGTGATCGAGCGGAATACGTCACGAAGATGCTGGCCGTCTGTCATCGATGCGGGGGCCCTGGCATGTACACGCAGCGAATTGTCCGGTCCGATGATCTTGTGGTGCTGGGTGATCTCGACGCCTATGAGGCCCGGTGCCGCATGTGTTACGACCCAACAGAGCCCGAGCAGCCTGAGCTCGGGTTGAACGGTGAATAGGCCCAGCAACGACCGTCTGTTAGCCTCTCCTCAGTCCGCCGGACGCGACGAATTCTTTTTTCCTGGAGTGTCATCGGTGATGAACACCACCAGTACTCGGTCGCAACATTCGACCAGTAGAAATCTCAAATGCATCCAGCCCCAGCGTGGGCGGTTGGTTGCGCGTCCGCTGGCTCATCACTTCATGGGTCGGGCACCCACCAGGAACCGGGTGATCTCGACCTGCCAGCTAGCGAATTCCCAGAGGAGTGAAATTGTATGGCTCTATTTCGCAAGAAGGGCCCAGAAATTATCCGCAAGTCTTCAGCAGGGGAGACGGTCGAGGAGCGGAAGACCTTCCGTGTAAGAGGCCAAAAAGTCGAGGTCAGACGTGTCGGAGCGTCTACCCAGCAGAGACAGAAACCCAACAAACGCAGGAACAGGTCCAAGGGCAGCGGGAAGTCTCGCGGCGACATTTCCACCTCCCGATCGAGGTCTCGGCGCCCTATTGACGATGAGATCATCCTTCCGACCGAGTCTGCGCGAAAGCAGATGCTGGTCAGCGTCAGCAGAGAACAGACTCAAATCGTCGTTCTGGAAGGGCCGGTCCTCGTTGAGCATTTCGTGGCACGCAGGGACTCCGACTCACTGGCCGGCAACATCTACCTGGGTGTCGCCAGAAATGTCTTGCCCGGAATGGAGGCTGCCTTCCTCGACTTCGGAGCCAACAAGAACGGCGTTCTCTATGCATCGGATGTTGCTTCCGAGGACAGCGGCAACGGTCGAAACCAGAAACGGATTGAGCATGTCCTGAAGGAGGGTGATCAGGTCCTCGTGCAGGTCACCAAGGATGCGATGGGCGCCAAAGGAGCACGTCTCACGGGTGTGCCGTCGCTGCCGGGCCGCTACCTCGTTCTTGTTCCCGAGTCCGACAACGTTGGGATAAGTCGACGGCTCCCGGACGAAGACCGCACACGGCTCCGCGAGGTCATCAACGAGGTGAGGCCCGACGGGTACGGCGTGATAGTTCGGACGGCTGCCTTGCACGCTTCTGCCGAGGAGCTCGCCGCCGACATCTCGCGTCTTCTCACGGATTGGGAGAAGATCCAGTCTGAAGCTGCCGAGGGACGGCCGCCCCGGCTCATACATGAGGAGCCGGAACTGCTCATCAAGGTCATCCGGGAGCACTTCACGGCTGACTTTCGAAAACTGCTCATTGACAATCGCAAGGCGTACGACACCGTGCTCGCCTACTTGCAGTCGACGGCTCCTGATCTCGTTTCGAAAGTGCAGTTGTACGAGGACTCGATTTCGCTCTTCGACCGCTACCACGTCGACGATCAGCTCAAGAAGGCGCTCGACCGGAAGGTTTTCCTGCCGTCAGGTGGTCACCTCGTCATCGACAGAACCGAAGCCCTCACCGTGATCGATGTCAATACCGGGAAGTTTGTTGGATCGAGCAATCTCGAAGAGACGGTGCTGCAGAACAATCTCGAGGCTGCGGAGGAGCTCAGTCGTCAGCTTCGTTTAAGGGATATCGGCGGGATCATTGTCATCGACTTCATCGACATGGAGTCGACGGGCAACCAGCAGAAAGTCCTGCGACGTCTCAAGGAGACTCTGGCCAAGGACAAGACGCGAACCCAGGTCTTCGAAGTATCCCACCTCGGTCTGGTCGAGATGACCAGGAAGAATGTGTCGGCCGGCCTGCTCGAGCAGTTCTCTCACAAGTGTGAGCATTGCTCGGGACGTGGCGTGATCATCGACGAGTCCTTCAACTCCCAGACACCTCAAGTGGCGACAGCCGCCGACGTCGAGGTCTGATGCAGCCAGCTTGCAAGACATCTACCGGCTTTGCGCAACACCACCCAGCCGGTAGGACTACCTACCGGCTTTGCGCAACACCACCCAGCCGGTAGGACTACCTACCGGCTTTCGATTCCCCCCCCTTTCCGGAAGAGGATTTCCATGTACGCCATCATTCGGGCCGGCGGCAAGCAGGCCAAAGTGCACTCGGGTGACGTGATCGACATCGAGCGCGTCAAATCCGACGACGAGGAGCTGACCTTTGCTCCTCTTCTGGTCGTGGACGACAATGGCGATGCGGTCTCAGACAGAGATGCTCTCGACAAGGCCAGCGTGACCGCGAAGGTTCTAGGCGGGTCAGCCGGACCGAAGATCGACATCTTCAAGTACAAGAACAAGACCGGATACAGTCGTCGTCAGGGTCATAGGCAGAAGTACACCCGTATCGAGATCACAGGGATCAATCTGGGGAAAGCTCCTGCGAAAACGACTGCGAAGAAGGCCGAGTCCGCGGCCTCTGAAGAGGAGTAGAGATGTCTAAAACCAAAGCCGGCGGTTCCTCGAAGAACGGCCGCGACTCACATGCGCAGAGACTTGGCGCCAAGGTGTTTGACGGCGAGTTTGTCAACGCCGGTGCCATCATCGTGCGGCAGCGTGGCACCCGCATACACCCCGGTGAGAATGTCGGCAAGGGCAGAGACGACACTCTTTTCGCCACGTCTGCCGGCACCGTCAAGTACGGGGTACGTGCCAACCGACGACTCGTCTCCGTACTCCCGGAGTAGGGCTCTCCAACCAGGTTCGTCCGGTCGTGTTTGTTGACCGGGTTCGTGTCAGCCTCCGTGCCGGGAATGGCGGCGCGGGCGTCGTCTCGTTTGTAAGGGCCAAGGGGAAACCGAAGGGCAAGCCCAGTGGGGGCAATGGAGGCCCGGGCGGTTCGGTGATTCTCCGCGCCGACCCATCCATCGCGACACTCCTTCGTTACAAACGCAATCCTCACCACAGTGCCGGCCACGGGACACACGGGCAGGGCGAACTACGTCATGGGAAGAGTGGAGAGAACCTTGTCCTTCTTGTCCCACTCGGATCGCTGGTCACAGACGATGACGGAACCGTCATTGCAGATCTGGTGGGAGAAGGAGAGGAAGTCGTAGCCGTCCGAGGCGGTCGCGGTGGCCGTGGCAACGCCGGCTTCGTGAGTCCCGCGAACCGGGCTCCGAGCGTTGCGGAGCAAGGCGAGTACGGCGGAGAGCATTGGTTCACGCTCGAACTCAAGCTCCTAGCCGACGCTGCGCTCATCGGCTTTCCCAACGCGGGCAAGTCCACATTCATCTCCAAGGTGTCAGCGGCGAAACCCAAGATCGCCGACTATCCCTTCACAACGCTCGAACCCAACCTCGGTGTCGTGGCTGTCGACGACCGCGAGTTCGTTCTCGCTGACATCCCCGGCCTCATCGAGGGGGCAGCCGAAGGAAAGGGACTCGGGCACGAGTTCCTGCGTCATACCGAAAGGGCCAGCGTCCTGGTCATCCTCCTTGATCCGGCCGAGACCCAGCTCAATACGCCGATGGAGCAGTTGGAAATACTGACGAGAGAGATTTCCGACTACTCCAGAGAACTGTCTGAGCGTCCCCAGTTGGTCCTTGTGAACAAGAGCGACCTTTGCGACGTCACCCAGATTGTGGACGCTACCGGCGCCGTTCCCGTATCGGCCTTGACAGGCGAAGGCACGATTGCCGATCTCGTGGATCAGGCGGGACGAGACGCCCCGGAGAGAAAGGGTTATGTCCTCCACAGGCCACTGGGGTCGTCGTTCTCAGTGTTCAGGGAGGGCGGCGCGTGGAGAGTGGAAGGCCAAGCAGCGGAACGTGCGGTCAGATTTGCAGATCTCACCATGCTGGAGGCCGCCGACATGGCTGCGCACCGCCTCAGTCGTCTCGGCGTCGATGACGCACTAACCA
>QIDW01000464.1 GCA_003230435.1 Acidimicrobiia bacterium
GGACCCAGCGCCGGGTCGAGAAGGCATGGATCAAGATGGACCGGCTCGGCATCCGAGCCGAGCGGCTCCAGCTCGAGTGGATCAGCGCCGCCGAGGGCCAGAAGTTTGCCAGGGTGATGCGGGAACTCGAGGAGTTGAGGGGCCTGGTCACTCCCGAGGAGGTCGCCGAGGCCCAGAGCATTCTCGAGGCCGAGATCGCCAAGCAGGAGCGCCGCAAGAACAGGAAGACGACCAAGGTGGAGAAGGAGCCCGTGACTGCATGAGCGCCACCGTCAAGCCCTTCTACTGTCTCCGTTGTGGGCACCGCTACCGGGCCGAGCACGAAAAGGGGATCGTCGTCGAACGGAGTTGTCCCAAGTGCAGCAGTAATAGCGTACGCCTCGTACCCCAGGAGGGCGCCGGGCGAGGCGCTTCCACCGACGACGACTGAGAGCATCCGTCGCACATCCAGTGGACGGGTGTCTGAGGCCGGGTAGGGAACCCATGGGCGTCTACGTCGTGCGGGTGCCCTGACTCGAACCGGGATGCCTCTCGGCACCAGGTCCTAAACCGTGAGCGCGTCGTTGCGGCTGGTTGCGTTGTGTCTCAGCACGTGGGGGTGAATCCTGCGATTGTTGCGTTTCCGTCCAGTTTCGGTGCATCTCGGTGCATCTCTTCGCTGGGACTACGACGGATTCTGGCACCACACCTGGCACCAAACACCAGCCATTCTCATCGGCGGGTTACGCGTGCAAAGGTGTCGTTCTGAGTGCGACAGTCGCTTCTGGTCATCATTCTTGGTGGCTCGATGGTTTACTTGTTGTGAGAGCCCGGGAGATTGATGACCGTTGCGGAGTTCGAGGCCTTTGTAAGGAACGCCGAGGGTCGGCTGTCGTTCGCCTTCGCCGCTGCGTATGGCCCAGAGCTCGGACGGGAGGCGACGGCGGAGGCGGTCGCGTATGCGTGGGAGAATTGGGAGCGCCTGTCGAGTATGTCGAATCCGGTGGGGTTTCTGTATCGGGTCGGTCAGTCTCGAGTTCGTCGGCATCGGAGTTCGACACCTCCGGTTGCTCCGGAGGTGTCCAGCGAACGGGAGCCTTGGATCGAGCCGGGTCTTCCTGCAGCGTTGGCGTCTCTGTCGGAACGTCAGCGAGTGGCTGTGGTGCTGGTTGAGGGTTTCGGGTGGACCCAGATCGAGGTGGCCGAGTTGACTGGTGTGTCTCGCTCGTCGGTGCAGAAGCATTTGGGGCGTGGCCTTGCCAAGCTTCGTGACGGTTTGGGGGTGGAGTCCGATGTCTGATCTCGGGACCCAGATCCGAAGCTATTACGAGGATGTCGTCGAGCGCGTCGATCCGATGACACAACCTCCGATGCCCTCTCAAGAGTCTTCGTATCGGCCGGCTTTGGTTCTGGTCGCGGCTGTTGTCGCTGTGCTCGTGGTGATCGGTCTTGCTCCGTTCTTGGCGCGGTGGGTGGCTGACGACTCGGTTGTGGATGAGCCCACGACGGTGACGACCTTGCCGATCTGGCCGATCGTTTCGACAACCGTAGACGCTTCACCACCACCGGATGGCACGGTGTCCGGCTCCCGTATCGGGTTGGATGTCGAATTGATCGAGATTGTTGCGGCATCGTGGGGATATGTGGCGGTTGGTTTCGATCCTGAGGATGGTCGCACATCGGCCCTATTTTCGACGGATGCCGCATCGTGGGTTCCGGCACCTTTCACCGTCGATACAGGCACCGTCGTGTTGATCGATTCCCTGACGAGTTGGAATGATCAGATACTCGCAATCGGGTTCATTGATGAAGGCGATCCACACGAAGTCACGTTCTTAGTGTTCGCGACATCGAATGGAATGGACTGGGAGCCGATGCCTTTCGACGTAGTCGAGGCACCTGCTGTGATCGCCGGGATCGATAGTGAACTCATTCTGACGGAAATCTCCAGACAGGCCGATGGGACCCCGATCTCCACGCAGATACACCGATCGGCCGATGGTGTGACGTGGTCAACAGTTGAGATTCCACGCGCTCTGATGCAGGACGGAGAGCAATTCCCGTATGTGTTCGACGCCTCTGATGGTGCAATCGGTCTATCAGGCAGAGACAACCGGAACTCGCTCGTCACTCTGCTGCTCGATGCCGACGGTCAGTGGACCCGAATTGAGCAGGATCTCGGGTGGGACTTCGATCTCAGTAGTGTCACTACAGGACCGAACGTGGTGATGGCAACGGGAACAAAGCCGGACGATCGTGTCAATGGCGGCATACCGAGGGAGGGCACGATACTGCTTTGGACGCCCGAGGGATGGCAAGAGACCATGAATCTTGGGGCTCTCCAATTTTCCGGCATGACCTATGACGGACACCGATACGTAGCGGTAGGTACTGACGGTGACCGACTGCCAGGTGTCTGGG
Organism: Acidimicrobiia bacterium; assembly: GCA_003230435.1. Classification (GTDB taxonomy): domain Bacteria; phylum Actinomycetota; class Acidimicrobiia; order Spongiisociales; family ZC4RG35; genus SZUA-217. The sequence goes on from QIDW01000464.1 coordinate 2,401, forward strand.
AATCATCCGATTGGCTTGCGGATTGGAACCGGATCGTAGGCGGGTCCGACACGCTCACCGAAATGATGCCTGGCCTCATCGGGAAGCCGTGGCCATCGATCGAGGAAGTATGGCGGCTACGCGGCTCATATCAGGTCGATTTCATCGAGGAATTCGCTGCTCAAGGCGACGGCGGCGTGATTGTCTCCACTGATCCGGCAGCGGGAGGCTTGTTGGCATTTGAACAGCATGTGCAGATCGTTGTGACACGGGTGGAGATTACTGAAGCAGGAGCCTCACCATGGTCCAATCCGCCGCTCAAACAGATCCAGGTGCCAGACGAATTGATCCGCGGATGGTCTGATCCGGAATATCAGGTGTGTCCCGCGCTCGGCTTCATCGATCAGGAGGACGAAGCGTCGCCACGGCTCGGTGGATACGGAAGCGTCTTGTCGTACGACAATCCGGATGGTCCCGGCTCGCGTGGCGACAGCAGCCCCTGTACCAATTGTGGCCGCTCTGCCTACGGTGTCTCTCTTGGCCGCGTGTCTTCCCCCGACGACATGCTCAAGGATTGGGCTCGCTGGCCTGCATATCACTTCGACTGGCGTGACGGGAGCATGGCCATTATTCGGGCACCGTATGCCTCGGGGCCATACAACGACATAGATCCTGAGACAGGTGAAGCTACAGAACCTACGTGGGACGCCAACGTGTGGTTCGATGACGATTGTAGCTATGGCGTCTGGTCCAGGCTCAGCTCTGAACACCTACTTGCACTCCTTGAGGACCTCCGCTTTGTTGAAGGTCTGACTCCTCCGTGAGCAAGTTGAAGCCAGCAAGCAAGTTGGCAGGTGTTGTCGCCGCGGTCGGCGTTGCGGTCGCCACCACCATCTTGATCCTGTCCTCCGGCACCAGTCCGTCAGCTGTCGATGTTCCGAGTGGGAGCCCCGCATTCGCTGCTGAACGTTTCCTCGCGGCATGGGAGCGTTCTGACTGGGTGACCGTCTCGAGTCTCATGTCGGTTCCAGAGTCACAGATTGATGAGATGCTTGCAGAGTGGTGGAAGGAGCTCCATGTTGTAGAGGTCCGTTTCACTGCTGGAACCCCTCAGATCATCGGGCTGATCGCGCAGGTGCCGTTCCACGCTGTCGTCGAGATCGAAGACGTCGGCACATGGGAGTACGACTCCGAGCTCCGCCTTGCCCCGAGCGACGATGACTGGGCCATAGTATCGGGCGAGCAGGTAATGCATCCAACACTCAGCTCTGGTGACCGGCTTGATCTGATAGCGGTCTGGCCGCAGCGGGGCCTTATTACCGATTACGCAGGCCGGCCATTGACTGGGTCGATCCCACGGGTCACGATCGGGCTGGTCCCCGAGCGGATCGTCTCTCGAGAGGAGGTCGCCGCCGCGTTCGAGGAAGTACTGGATCTGTCAAGCGACGTCATCGACGGTGTTCTTGACAAGCCCGGAGTTCAACCCGACTGGTTCCTACCGGTGACCACCATCGATCGTGAGGACTATGTGGAGGTCCGGCCCGGTCTGTTCCCGGTCCCGGGCGTGACGTTCCGACTGGAGCCAACCCGGGTAGCCGTTCAGCCGGGAGGGGCTGCTCTACTGCTCGGCACGACAGGTGAAGTGACCGCTGAGTCGTTGGCTGCCCTTGGAAGCCCGTACACGGCGCGTTCAATCGTGGGCATATCTGGTCTCGAAGCCTCCTTCGAACGAGAACTTGCCGGCACACCAACACGACGGATCGTTCGACGTGGCGCTGACGGTTCAATCGACACGATCGCAGCCTTTCCGGGAACACCCGCATCTGATCTGCAAACGACGCTGTCAATTGACGTACAACGGGCAGCCGAAACCGCATTGAATGGTATCGGTCTGCCAGCATCGATCGTTGCAATCGACATCGGCACCGGAGAGATCCGCGCTGCCGCGAGTACCCCAGCGGATGGGCTCAGACGGGCAACGAACGGACAATACCCACCTGCATCAACGTTCAAGATCATCGTTGCAGCCGCCCTTCTGGAGGACGGACTGGAACTCGACACCGTTGTCTCCTGCCCGAGGGTGGTCAATGTTTCGGGAAAGGAATTCCGAAACGCCGTAACACTGCCGACGTCGATGACCTTCGAAGATGCGTTCGCCCAATCATGCAACACGGCATTCATCCAATTGGCAGCAGATCTCGGACCGGAAGCAATCGCCCAGATGGCTCACGGTTTCGGATTCGGCGCGCAGCTTGACATCGGGATACGGGCAGCAGACTCCTCCTTTCCTGTATCCACCGACCCGGTCGAGAACGCGGCATCTGCCATTGGACAGGGAAAGGTCCTCGCAAGTCCGCTGAACCTTGCAACGGTTGCAGCAACCGCTGCGTCTGGAGTGTGGCACTCACCGACACTGATCCTGGGCGCCAATACCGAAGCCGCGGACGTTCTCGATCCGAGTGTCGTCGAACGGTTGCGGTTGATGATGAGGGCAGTCGTCGATCACGGCACCGGTCAGGCGGCCAGCGTTGCTGGACTGGACATCGCGGGCAAGACCGGAACCGCGCAGATCGCGACGGCAGATGGCCTGGATTCGGTTGCTTGGTTTATTGGGTTCTCCGGCGAACTGGCGTTCGCGATCAATGTTGAGGGGGGTACCTCAGGCGGCTCGACGGCTGGTCCCATCACAGCTGCATTTGTCGCAGCCCTCGCAGAGCCCAACCGTTCGTCGGTTGCCGAATGTGTTGCTGCCGGCTCAGACTGGACCACGTTCCAAGGTGATATGACCCGATCGGGATGCTCACAAGCCGATCCGATCCTCACACCAACCACATTGTGGCAAGCCAATGTCGGCATATCGGGATGGTTGAACAGTCCGATCGTCACCAACGGTCTGGTAGTGGTCGGCAGCGCTGGTGACCGACGCGGCGCTGGCGATGCTGCAGATGGCGTGTACGCACTCGATCTCCGAACGGGCCAAACAGAGTGGCAGTTTGGTGCGTCCAACGACGTGAATGGTGTCGCCGCGAGCGGGGACCTGATAATTGCGACAGGTGACGAAGGGACCGTGTGGGGTATCGATCTCACGACCGGCCATCAGATCTGGAGTTTCAGCACTGGTGCGCCTGTGTTCACCAATCCTCTCATCGTTGATGACCTTGTGATTGTCGGAGACGGGTCCGGTGTTCTCTGGGCTCTCAACCTGGACGGGACGGAACGATGGCATGCACAACTCGACGGGGCGATCAGAGGCGGTGCCGCGTCCGACGGGACAATGGTGTACGCGATCAGTGACCATGGCGAAGCCACCGCATTCACTCTCGACGGGTTCCAGATGTGGCGAACACGAATCGAACTCACACGCAAAGATCCGAGCCGTCCCGAAACCAACAAGACGGTACCTGTCACCGTGTACGCCACACCCACCGTTGCAGATGACAAACTGATCGTTGCCTACGCCATCGAAGGAGGCCCACAGATACCGGCTCTCATCGCTCTCGATCGATACGTCGGCACGATCCAGTGGTGGGGCTCAGACCCGAATCAGCCAAGCGACTTCGCCAACCTGCGGAACTCGCCCGCCAGATACGGAGACACCCTCATCATTGCGAGCTCGATCTCACGCGGTGTACAAGGAGTCAACGCAACCACCGGTCAGGCAATCTGGGCGACCGAAACTGGAGTCTGGTGTGAGAAACAATGGGCATCTGCCATCGTTGTGGGAGACCTCGTCGTTCTCCCGCGCCCCGACGGGTCGGTTCAAGCGTTCGATGCCCTCAATGGTGAGACCAGATGGCGAATGGTCCCGGCAGGGTCAAGCGAAAACGCGCCGATCTCCAACTGTGTCGGCGATGGGCAACAGGTCCACGATGGCTTCGAGCTGCATGCGTCCATAGCAGTCGCCCCCAACGGCAACCTCGTCGTTGCATCCACATCCCGAGCTATCTATGTCATAGCCGAAAACCCGTAGGACCGTCACATCCAAACCCGCAGCCTCATCCATCGACATTGAGAGAGCTCCCCAACATCTCCGGGTAGAGATCGCGCCTTCCGAGGTGATTGTCCGGCGTCAAGGCGCTCGCTTATGACCCTGTGTTTGCGGTGAAACGGCAGCAGATGGTCACACGTGGTGGCTTGAGCCAATGTCGTGGAGCAGTCCCAGCGCGTGGGCACGCATGACGTGTTGAGTGTGCGGGTGGGGAGACTCGAACTCCCACATCTCTCGATACCAGGTCCTAAACCTCAGGGGGGCCGTGTTTCCGGGTACCAGCGTCTGTCGGAAAGCGTTGCGCTGCAAGGGGTTCGCTGCGACCGCCGGGCGGCTTGTTATGCCTGATCGTGTGCGATGGTGTGGGGTTGGGTAGAAGTCTGGGTAGAAGAACGCATCACCACAGCCGCAACCGTGTCCGCCGCCTCCCGGTCGAGACCTTCGATTACGTGCGAGTACCGGTCCATGGTCATGGTGATCGAGGAGTGGCCGAGTCGTTCCTGGACGACCTTGGGATGGATCCCTGATTCGAGTGCCAGTGTCGCCCACACGTGGCGAAGATCCCGGAGCGTGATCCGCCGGAGACCGGCGTCGTCCCTGATCTTGGCGAACCGTCGTGACACCCAGTCGGGACGCAGCATCGACCCGTCCGGGCGGCAGAACACGAGACCCAGGTCCTCGTAGCCGGCGCCAACGAACATGCGCTCCTCGAGCTGACGGCGGCGATGGTCTCGGAGCCTTCCCAGCGTGTCGACGTCCAGGGAGATCGGGCGACGGCTTCGTCTCGTCTTCGTTTCGCGGCGCCTGATCGGCCCACCGTCGGTGTCCACCACCGTGTGGGTCACGGCGACTGTACGGCGCTCCAGGTCGACGTCGTCCCAGCCGAGGCCAAGAGCCTCAGACCGGCGCATCCCGGTGAACGGGATCATCCACCACAGCGCCTCCAGCCGGTCCCCGTCGACATGGTCGATGAAGGCCCGAAGCTCCTGAGCTGTCCATGGCGGAGCAGTATCGGGCCGCCCCGCCTCGGGCGTCTCAGCGAGCGCCACGGGGTTGCGGTGGAGTATTCCCTTCCTCACGGCGAACCCGAACGCAGCCGACAGCACACCGTGGACGTTCCGGACCGTCTTGGCCGACAGGGGCCGACGTCCGCGGCCACCCTCACGGCGCAGTTTCATGTAGAGCCTGTCGATCGTGGTGGCATCGACTCGGTCCAAACGAAGATGCCCGATGTGAGGCACGATGTACGCCGTCACAGTCACCCGGTACTCCTTTTGCGTTGTTGGTGCCAGGTTCCCTTCGGCGATGGGGAGCCACCGCTCCAAGAGGTATCGCTCCACCGTGAGCTTGGTCGGCTCGATCGAGTCACCTTGGTCGCGGGAGTGAAGGAGCCGGACGAGCTCGGCGTCGGCCTCGGCCTCCGTGGTGAAACCACGGGACCACCGCCGACGGCGCGTGCCGCTCAGCTCGTCGCGCCCGAGGTCGATGACTGCGTAGAACCTCACGCCCTTGCGGGCTATGTGCCCACGGCGCCTCATTCGGTGCCTCCTCGTGTCTCCTGCTCGTCGCTTCTGGTGTCTGGTGTCGCGTCGTTCTCGCTGGTGGGATGCGCGCCTCGACGGAGGGTCGTCGGGGGGTGGCCGTATCGGTAGGTGAAGTCTTCGTCGTTGGTGTGTTCGGCGATGAATCCTCGGATGCCGACTTGGCGGAGATGGTCGACCATCCGGCCGAGTTCTTCGACGTTCCTGTCGAACCCGTCGGCGTGTTCGTCGAGGAGGGCGAGGAGGAGTTCTTTGCGGCG
>QIDW01000030.1 GCA_003230435.1 Acidimicrobiia bacterium
ATCCCAGGTCTTCCACAATCGCCGGCTCCAACGTCGCCTGGAAGAAGGCGACGATTCTGGCGAAAGCATCGTCGGCTGCGGCTTGGTCGAAATCAGGAGCTTCGACATCGAAAAAGCCGTGACCAGCGCCGTCGTAGAGCAGCCACTGGCCATGGTCGTTGCGTCGCTGCGCTTCGTCGACCGATCCGGCATCGATCAACTCGTCGTCCGCTCCGTAGAGGCCGAGCACAGGCACCGGCAGATGGTCCAGATAGTCGGCGACCCGGAATTCTCGCTCCTCGTCACCTGTGAGCGGCGCGCTGGCAACTGCCACCGATCTCACCCAATCCGTTTTGGCCGCCTTCAACAATGCGAAGCGACCACCCACGTCCGTGCCGAGAACCCCGACATTGCTGCTCACGTTCCATCCGACGTCTTCCGAATCAATGAACTCGTGGATCTCGTCTAGATACGACGCTGCTCGACTATCGGTGAGTGCGTTGTATGCCGTCAATGGATCGGCTTGGGATCCATACATGTCCAGGCTGAGGGCGGCAATGCCCGACCGGGCAAGACGGCGACAGATGTCCTTCTCGAAACTGTCCAAACCGTTGAGGCCGGGCACCACCAGCACCACAGGGAATTTGCCGGCCTCATCGGGTCGGGCGATATAACCATCACTGTGCTGCGTTCCCACCGGGATCGGCCAGGATCCGTAGAGAATCGGGTAGGTCCCCTCATGGGAGAGAACGGCCAAAGTGTCATACCTCCTCGTGTCGGGCGGCACAATAACTGCTCTGCGATCGGTCCATGGCAATGAGTAGTCATGGAACCACAGTTACCCTTTCAACGTCTGAACTAACGATGCCCAACTCGTCTCAAACCTCTTCTTCGCGGCGTCAGCTACCCAAGTGGCTAAAGGTCACCGTTGTGTCCTTGCTCGTGGTGGCCAACATCGTGGTGCTCGTCGTCCTCTGGGCTATCAATACCGGTCAGGGGATTCTGGCCACAGCCGAGACCGACAGCCAGGTTTCAAAGGTTCTTGACGAAGCGACCGGCGACGACTTGACGTTCCTGGTGATTGGCTCTGACTCGAGGGCCGGTCTCGACGACCTCACCAACTTCGGACCCGCTGGTGGGGCTCGAGGCGATGTGATCATGCTCGTGCGATTCGACTCCTCGACCTCCGCTGCCCAAATCCTCAGCATCCCTCGTGACCTATATGTCGACATCGCCGGGTACGGCCAGAACCGGATCAACGCCGCCTACGCGCTTGGTGGGCCTTCGCTGATGGTGGAGACCATCCGAGACAGCCTTGGAGTCGAGGTCAACCACTACGTCGAGATCGACTTTGTCGGATTCGAATCGCTCATTGACGAACTTGGAGGGATCGAGCTCTGGTTTCCTTACCCGGCCCGCGACCTCAAATCTGGGCTCGATGTGGATGCAGGCACCCAGAGGCTCGATGGGGACACGGCTCTCGCCTACGCACGGTCAAGGAAATACCAGGAACTCCAAAACGGGACATGGGTCAGCGTCAACGCCAATGACATCGGACGCACCGAGCGTCAACAAGAAGTCGTCCGCGCGATCGCCGCCGAACTGAAGCGACCCAGCTCGATCACCGAGGCGGGGGATATAGCCGCAGCTCTGGCACAAAATATGACCATTGACTCCACCTTGGCCTCTTCCTCCGTGGCCGACCTCGCCTGGACCTTCAAGGGGATCCTTGCCGGCTCCATAGATGGTGCAACCTTGCCGACATATGGCAAGAACATCGATGGACGATCGGTCGTAATCGCAGATGAGCCCGACGCCGGCACCGTGCTTGCCAACTTCCGGGCCGGCATCGCCTTCTCCTCCCAACCGCTCCGCATCCAAGTGCTCAACGGCAACGATGTCAGCGGGTCGGCAGGCGACATGTCTCGCACGCTCGAGTCGAAGGGTTTCTTGGTCGAGTCGGTCGGCGACGCTGCCACCGGCGACTACGCCCAAACCATCGTCCTGGTTCCGGAGGGGAGTGACAACGGTGAAACCATTGTGGATGCCCTGGGTTTCGGTGTAGTTCAGGTGGGAACAGTCGATAACGGGTACGACGCAGTTGTCATCGTGGGAGCCGATGTTCCCTAGTGACAATGGAACTAGACGCCTTCGTTCGACATAACATGAGGACCTGATGCAAATAGCAGTCATTGGCGCGGGGTACGTCGGTCTCGTGACCGGAGGCGGTCTGGCCAGCCTTGGCCACGGAGTTCGACTCGGAGAGGCCGATCCTGACCGTGTGGCAAGGCTCCAGTCGGGTGATATCCCCATTTTTGAACAAGGATTGCCTGAATTGCTGTCTCGTGGTTCCGAACGAGGCCTGATCAGCTACCACACCTCGAACATCGAAGCCGTTGTGGGCGCCGAGTCCATCTTTCTTTGCCTGCCCACCCCCGAGGGTGATGATGGGAGAGCCGATCTCGGGTTCATATATACGGTTGTCGATGAGCTGGCCAATGAAGTTGCCGACGATGCTGTTTTTGTGGTCAAGTCGACGGTTCCTCCAGGGACAGTTGCCGACTTGCGGAAGCGCCTTGCCGACCTTGGTAGCCCGGCGCGGATCGTTTCCCACCCCGAGTTCCTACGAGAAGGCAAGGCTGTAAAGGACTTCATGGAACCTGACCGAATCGTGATTGGCGCCTATGACGATGAGGACGCTGAGGCCGTAGCCGGTCTTTACAAAAGCCTCGACGCCACCGTGGTGCGAACGGACCCGACCTCGGCAGAGATGATCAAGTACGCATCCAACTCCTATCTCGCTGCCCGTCTCACGTTCGTCAACACGCTCGCGAACGTATGCGAAGCCGTGGGTGCCGATGTGATGGATGTTCTATCGGGCATGGGGATGGACCATCGCATCGGTCCTCACTTCCTCCAGCCGGGCCCCGGTTACGGAGGATCGTGTTTCCCCAAGGACACCGCTGCTCTCATCAGTGTCGCCGAGGATGCCGGATACGATTTTGAGTTGTTACGCGCTGTGATCGAAGCGGATCATCAGCAACGTCGCCGCGTCGCCGAGAAGGTGAGGCAGGCTGCAGGAGGTGGACTGCGTGGCCGTCGGGTGGCTATGTGGGGTGTCGCCTTCAAGGCCGGCACCGACGATGTCCGAGAGTCCCCGGCCCTCCGTATCGCCGAGTTGCTCACCGAAGATGGCGCCGAAGTCGTTGCATACGACCCTGAGGGGGCCACAGACCAGGTGACGATGGCAGCCGATCCGATCGAGGCGACGAGAAATGCCGACGTGCTGCTCGTCGCTACCGAATGGCCGGAGTTTCTCACCGTTGACATGTCAGAGGTGGCGAAGGCGATGAAGGGCTATCGGGTGGTGGACTCCCGAAATCTCCTCGATCCGACGAGAGTCAGGGCTGCCGGGCTCGACTATTGGGGTCTCGGTCGTCCCAGCGCTTAAGTGCCCCCCACCGTAAATACACTGACGTTTCAACGGACAGATGACGCCGCTCGCGGTGTCCTCGTCCTCGACGCACCGCCCCGGGTGCGCCTTCGTCCTGTGTCCTGGCGAGGCGACGCCCCTGTCTCGCCGAAACATGCGACCGTACTTACGTTGGAGAGCACTAAGTGCCAACTGGGTGAGCACTACTATCTGAACAGGTCCTCGTTCACCGGTCGCACCAGGTCGCTGGCCCGTCCCTCGCCACGTGGTCCCTCATAACCCCGGACCAAAGCGGCAGGAATTCCTTCTGCCTTTCCCATGACGAGGTCGGCTGCTGCGGCTAGCTCATCGGCTACGGCGACCTCCGTCACGTCGAGCTCCCGGCCAACCCAGTCCTTCGTCCCTTTTAGGTCGAGCACGGCGATGAGTCCCGAGATGCCAATTGCGACGTCGGTAAGCCCCCTCCTCCATGGTCTTCCGAAGGTATCCGAGATAATCACTGCCAGCTCGACTCCAAACTGTCTCTCGAGCTTTGTTCGAATCCGATGTGCTGACCGATCCGGGTCGTCAGGAAGAAGAATCATGGTGCCCGATGCGGCGTTGGAGCGGTCGACGCCGGCGTTGGCACAGACAAAGCCGTGTTTCGTCTCGGCGATGATCAGGTCCCCTCGACGTCTCACAATGGATGTCGCCTGCTCTTCGACAAGGAGTTTCTTGAACTCTTCGGGGTCACCGACGATCTCACGCACTGCCCCCTCCGCCTTGGAGACGATTTTGTGGGTCACGACGATCACGTCACCGGAGAGCGGCTGAATCGCACCGGACAGGGCACTGGCCAATACCGACGCAACGTCGTCGCCAGACGAAACCACTCCGATGCCGACCAGTGGGTGTATCTCGAGAGTCATCTGGCAAGTATCTCCTCGGCGAGCTCTCGCGCCCTGGCGGTTTCTCTGATTCGTGTATCCGTGACCATCACATCGACACCGTCCAACCGTCTTGCATCGTCAGCATCCTGGTTGTCGACCACGAGGGTGTCGATTACCCCTGTGTATGCCTCCATGACCCCTGCGTTGCCCGCAGGCAGTCCCAGCGATGCCATCACCCTGTGGGCTGGTCCTTTCATGGCCTTGCCTCCGAATAGAGGGCTGATCGCCACTACTCGCTGGTGGCTTCTGATCGCATGTCGTATTTCGTCGATGGCCAGGATCGGCCAGATCGACAGCGGAGGATTGGATGGGGCGATGACGATGACGTCGGCGGTCGCGATGGCGTCCAGGACGCCTGGCGCAGGGTGAGCAGTTTCCGAACCGGTGTATCGCAACTCCTCGACTTCGTCCTGATTGGCCCTCATGACGAAGTACTCCTGGAACCTGATCCATCCGTCACGCTCGACCTTCACCTCGGTCCGGAGCGAGTCGTCGGTGGCCGGCACCACGTTGGCTCGAATGTCAAAGCTGTTCACGATTTCAGCGGTGACGGCGGAAAGAGACTTACCGGCGGCAAGGGCTTGGGTCCGGAACAGGTTCAACGCCAGGTCGAGGTCGCCAAGTCGGAAACGGTTGTCCACCCCAAAGCGCGTCAATTCGTCATTGAAGACAAATGTGTCGCCGACGCGACCCCATCCGTCCGGGCCTTCCACACCCGCGAGCGTGTACGTCACAGTGTCCAGGTCCGTCGAGACGTGGAGACCATGGATGTCCTCGTCGTCGCCAACATTGACCACAACGGTCAGATCGATGCTCGGCACAGCCTGCAGGCCCCTTGCCATACGGCCACCGCCCACTCCTCCTGACAGCTCTACAACCTTCATTCCAACTTCCAGATATTGCTCAGCGTCATCCGGAGGCCCACAATGGCACCCCGCATGACCGATGCCCCTACTCCGCGAGCAGCGGAAACACCGTCGACCCAGGCACCGTCTGCCATGCCCGTGGTCAAAGTTCTCCTGACAACCGTCGATGGAGCAGACCTCACGGCGGCTCTCGCCACGGTCGGCCGACAAGTTTATGACCCGACCCCCGATGTTGTGGTTGTCGGGCTCGGATCCGAAGAGCCACCTGAGGGCGTTACGCGCGTGGGCTCACTCGAGGAAGCCATCGCGACCACCGATGCCGACACAGACTATCTGTGGATCCTTCATTCCGATGCGCGTCCACGCCCCGATGCGCTGGGCGCTCTGGTGGCGGAAGTAGAGCTTGGTCATGCGGCGCTGGGTGGCTCAAAGCTCCTCGTTGCCGGTACCGGCGAGGAACTCGAGTCCGTCGGAAGTTCGACGGACGTATTTGGCGAGCCCCACAGTGGGCTTGACGAAGGGGAAATCGACCTCCAACAGTACGATGTCGTCCGCGAGGTCGCCTTTGTCAGATCCGCCTCGATGCTGGTCCGTCGTGATATAGCCCGCGGCCTGAGGGGTCTTGACGAGCTTCTCCCTCCGATAGCGGCTGGTCTCGATTTCTCGCAGCGAGCGCGTCTGGCGGGCGGGCGGGTGATCAGCGTCCCGTCATCCGAGGTCTATCACCAGGGGCGGTGCAACGAACGTGGCCGGGGATGGCGAGAGCAAGCCGGCCGTTTACGGGCAATGGTCAAGTCATACAGCCTGCTGACACTCCTGTGGCTGATCCCGTATGACTTCCTCATCTCGGTCCTCGATTCCCTGTTTAGCCTCCTGCTCCTCCGATGGCGGCCGACAGCCCGTTATGTCTTCTCATGGGGATGGAACACCTATCACCTCCCTTCCACGATCGGTCTTCGACGACGGTTCAAGCCGGTTCGCGTACTGGGTGATGAGGAGTTGTTCCGGTTTCAGGCTCGGGGGTCGGTTCGTCTGCGAGAAGTTGGTTCGGAACTGAGTGGACGCATTCTCTCCATGTTTGACGAGGATCAGGCAATCGCCCGTGGGACCAGGCGCGTCTGGGGCTCGTCAGGAATTTGGGGCGCTGCAATAGCGGTGGTGGTCCTGGCATTCGCCATGCGCTCCTTTATCTTCATCGGCGTCCCGAACATCGGCGCCAGCTTTCCGTTCGAGAGCGCAGCCACCTCTCTAGACCGTTGGTTCGCAGGCTGGAACGACTCCGGTCTGGGCTCTCCGGCGCCGATTCACCCTTCCAACGGGGTCACCGGTCTCTGGTCGTGGTTTTGGTTTGGTGCCGAAGGAGCCGCGCGCACCCTTCTTACCATCGCCTTCGGGTTCCTCGCCGTCGTGGGGATGGGACGCCTTGCAGGACGTCTCGGGTATCGAGGTCCTGGGCGCTATCTCGCTGGACTTGTGTTGCTTGCCGGTCCCGGCACGGCGATTCTCAGCGGGTCGGGGTCATGGTTGGCTCTGGCTGCGGCGGCATCTTTGCCATGGGCTGTTCGAGCAGCGTTCGTACATCCCCATGAGGTCGGCAGGGGCTGGCTCAGTCATGTCGGCTGGGCGGGGATCCTCGGGATACCGCTCGCAGCATTCTCGCCGCTTCTCGCCGTGGTCCCGCTTCTCTCGGTCATCGTGTGGAAGGTTTCGGGCGGGAAGAGCTCTAGCTTCGGTCTGGCCTTGGTCGCTCTTCTTGGGGCGGTTGTCGCTGTCCCGTTCCTGCTGGGCGACTCAGGCTGGATTCTGGACTCCGGGCGAAGGCTCGGTCTGTCGGCTGCGGAGTTGTGGCCGGTGTTCATAGCAATCGCCTTTGTCCCCTTGGTGTTCATCGATTCGGCGACAAGAAGACTTGGGACACTTGGCGCCCTGCTGGGGCTTGTGGGTTTGTTGGCGGCCGGTCTGCCATATGGTGGCCCGGGGGTCGAAGAGGCCGCGCTCGTTCTGGCATCCTTCGGAACCGCCCTCATCGTGGCCACCGGTCTTGATGTCGTGTCGTCGGATCCGCGACGGCTCATGGGTGCCCTCGTGTCGGTCACCATTCTCCTCCTGTCCATTGGCGCTCTGGGCAACGGACGGCTGGGCTTGCCCGGGGGTGACCTCAATGAGCGGCTCGGGTTCGCATCCACGCTCGCCGGTGACACCGGGACCGGCCGGGTTCTCGTTGCTTCGGCACAGAGAGGCGACATCCCGGGTGAGGCCAGATCGGGACCGGGCTTCTGGTATCGCCTCGTCGATGGCCAAGGTATGACCAGTGATGAGGTTTGGCTTCCGGCCTCACTCCCTGGCGATGACGACCTCGAGGACGCACTGGCAAGGATCAGTGGCGGGGGCGAATTGCGTCCCGGAGAACTGCTGGGGCCCTACGCCATCGACTGGCTGGTTCTCCTGGGTCCGACCTTTCGCCTGGATGAAGTGCTGATTGCCCAACTCGATCTGGTGCCCACACCTCTCGACCCGGATTCGAGAGTCTTCGCCAACCCGGCCTCCGTTCCACTGGCAGACTCGGGAACCGAGTTCAAGTGGCTTCGATCGGGGACTGGTTTCGCCGGTGAAGTCGGATCGGGGAGGGTTTCTCTGGCTGTGAACAATGACGACGGATGGAGCCCGGAGCCTGGCCCCGTCAAATGGCACGCAACCGTCAGCGCCATAGACGGTGTGGCCAGTTTCCGAGGGCCGACTCAAGACCTGACGCTGGCGATTGCAGCCGCGGCTCTGATGTTTGTGTCGGTGGGTCTTCTCTTCATCGGGAGGCGAAG
>QIDW01000159.1 GCA_003230435.1 Acidimicrobiia bacterium
CCGCCGACGCCTACCTGCTGTCAGTGTTGCTCCACCCCGACGCCTACCCGGTGGGCGACCGTGCATTGCAGGTTGGGGTGGGAGAAGTTCTAGGGATGACCCATACTCCAGACGAGGTCGAACTGGAGTTGGTATCAGAGCCTTGGAGACCGATTCGGGCGGTGGCTGCTCGAATCGTCTGGCACAGCTACCTGACGAGACGAGGACGGGCCGAGCCCCCGGACCCAACTCTCGAACATGCACCGGCTGATAGGGCGTAGACTCAAGGTCATGACCGAGTTCATCGTCCAGATGGAAAACCGACCCGGTCGACTTGCCTCACTCACCGAGGCACTCGCTGCCTTCGGAGTCAACATCGATGCTCTGACTGCATATGGCCACGACGGCGAGGGAACTGTTCGGCTCATAGTGGACGACGCCGTCACGACGCGCCGGGTCCTCGACGAGGCAGCCCTTCAACACGAAGAAAACACGGTGCTGATGGCACATATGCCACACCGTCCGGGCGAACTCGCGAGATTGACCCGCTCGCTTGCCGATGCCGGGATCAACATCGACGCTATTTACGTTCTTCGGGCTAATGCCGACGGTATCGAGTTTGCCCTTTCAGTCGACCAGCCCGCGACCGCCCTCCCTCATCTGGAGGTGCGGGGAGGCTCGCTAAAGAGCTCCTAGTTGGTGTCCCGAGCCGGAGAATCTGGGGTAGTCGGTTCCACTTTCTAGACTTGTTTGGATGCGCACCCCGATTGCCAAGTTGGTCGCGCTCGGACTGATTCTCTCGGCCTGCACGGTAGGAGCGGCCGAATCGCCTGATACTTCAACAAGAACCGAGCCGACGACGACCACCACATCCGCAACGACTTCCACCACAATCCCACGGACCACGACAACAGAGAAAGACTTCGAGACGTCGTTGATAAACGGTCTACCCGTCGACGATCCGGAGCTTCTCAATCGCAGGGTCCTCGCGGTCAAGATCGACAATCACCCCAGAGCGAATCCTCAGTCAGGCATCGACCAGGCCGACATGATCATCGAGCTCAGGGTCGAGGGGATCACGCGCTACATCTCTGTGTGGCAACAGAGCGACTCCGATTACCTCGGGCCAATGCGCTCAGGGCGCCCGACGGACCCCACTCTTTTGACGGCCTTCAACGAGCCTGCCTTTGCCATATCTGGAGCCCAACCTTGGGTGAGCAGCCTCATAGTCTCGAAGGGCGTGAAGCTTGTCGGAGAAATCGGACCACCGGCCACTTTCCGCATCTCGAGTCGGAGCGCACCACACAACCTCTACGTCAAGACCGAACTTCTTCGAGACGAGGCCGACCGCCGTGGATACCCGGACAAGCCTCCCACAGGCCCCATCTGGGAGTTCGGTCCCATGTCTGACGACGCCGACACGGCATCAACGGTCAAGATCGACTTCTCCGGCAACACAGTCACATGGACCTGGGACGAGGACCTTGGCCTCTGGCTCAAGACGGCATACGGTCGCGAAACGACCTACCGGAACGAGGACGGCACCGAGGAGCGTGTTGGGGTTCCCGTCCTGGTTGCCCTCTATGTGGATATGTACACCGCGCGACCACCAGTCGGGAGGTCCGGCTCGTCATTGCCCAGTTCTCGGACAACAGGATCCGGCAAAGCGTTTGTTTTCGCTGACGGCCGCGTGATAGAAGGAACATGGGACCGCGACTCCGAGCTCGAATGGTTCACCCTCGCGGACCCCAACGGTGAGATCATCCTGGTTCCACCGGGCAAGTCATGGGTGTCTCTGGTTCCCTCTCAGCGAGGTTTGACGTTCGAAAGCTGAGCTAGCGTCACGGGCGTGTTTGGAACTTCCGCCGTCAGTCGCGTTCAGGCTGCGCTCGATGCAGCCAACGGCACCCAGGGCACACTCAACGCGTTCATATCGATAGATGACGAGAGAGCACTCGAGCGGGCCTCCGAGATCGATGCCAGGATCGACAAGGGCGAATACGTCGGGCCGCTTGCCGGCGTGCCAGTGGGGCTCAAAGACCTGATCGATCAGATGGGTCGAGTCACCACCACCGGCTCCGCGTTCTACCGCCGGGAACCCCGGACCAGCGCACCGTGCGTGGACGCGTTGCAGCAGGCCGGGGCCGTCATCATCGGAAAGACCGGGCTTCACGAATGGGCATTCGGTTTCTCTTCGGAAAACCCCCACTGGGGTGTCATCCGCAACCCTTGGGATCAGACCACATCTCCCGGTGGATCATCGGGGGGTTCAGCCGTCGCTGTGGCTGCCGGCATCACACCGCTCTCCATTGGCACAGACACAGGAGGCTCCGTTCGCGTTCCTGCGGCTATGTGCGGGACCTACGGGCTGAAGGTGACCTACGGTCGGATCTCGCTCGATGGTGTCTTTCCCTTGGTCAGCTCGATAGACACTGTCGGACCCTTGGCCGACTCGATCGAGAACATCGATCTCGCATACCGAGCAATGTCGTCCGACTCAGAGCCCGAACCCGATCCGGCTCCAATGAGGCTGGGAATTCCCCAGCCCTGGCACGAGAACAGCCCATGGGGCGATGACATCGCCGAGGAGTTCGAGAACGCGGTGGCCGGTCTTCGTGAAATTGGGCACTCGGTTCACTCGATCGAAATGCCCGATGTCGAACCATCCATTCAGCTATGGAACTCCATCGCCGAAGAGGTACGAATGGTTCATGGTGAGTTCCGGCGGGAGAATCGACATTACGGAGAGGACGTGGCCAAACGTCTCGACGATGCCGATCTGGTAACGGAGGAGGAGGGTGTCAAGGCGAGGGCGTGGCAGAAGATGATTCGAACCAGGTTCTCAGACGCGCTGGGCACCGTCGACTTCCTGATTACACCCACTGTCCCGGTGAGACGAAAGGTCATCGGTGAAGAGGGCATAGGGGATCGTCATTACCGGTCCGTCCTCTCCTACTTCTCGGCATTGGTCAACCACTCCCTACATCCGGCGATCGCCCTCCCGCTGCTGAGCAGCGGGCTGCCGTCGACGTCGCTTCAGGTGATCGGCTCTCGTGACTCGGAAACCGCGCTCATCGCTTTTGGACGGACACTCGAGACTCAAGGGTTGGTCGGGTTTGAGCCCGCTCAGGTGAATTCACCTAAGCCCGATCGCGGATAGACTTGGATAAAACAAACGCAGACAAAGCGGGTCCCGGTCTCCCTAATCAGGAGGCCGCGATCGCGCGCACACATCTACAAGGAGTAACCGAGTGGCCGACGAGATCGCCACAGCAGAGCCTTCGTCAGATCCAACCGAAGAGCTCGAGAAACTAGTAGTCCGTTTCGCCGGCGACTCCGGCGACGGGATGCAGTTGGCCGGCAACAGGTTCACGGACGCGTCGGCGCTGTTCGGGAACGACTTGGCGACCCTTCCGAATTTTCCTGCAGAGATAAGAGCACCTGCCGGAACTCTTCCTGGAGTCTCGAGCTTCCAGGTTCAGATCGCAGACTTCGACATCCTCACAGCCGGCGATCAACCCGACTGTCTGGTTGCGATGAATCCGGCTGCCCTGATGACCAACCTCAAGGACCTTCGTCAGGGTGGGACCCTCATCGTCAACAGCGACGCGTTCGACGAGCGCAACCTGGCAAAGGCCGGTTACGAATCCGATCCTCTTGGTGATGATTCTCTCAAGGGATACCGGGTGATCAAGGTCCCAATGGACGACCTCACAAAAGAGGCCGTCAAGGGCACCGGCGTCAAGGGGCGCAATGTCCTCCGCTCCAAGAACCTCTTTGCCCTCGGTCTCATGGCGTGGCTCTTCCATCGGCCAACGGAACCGACGATCGACTGGATCGAAAAGAAGTTCGGAAAAACAGAAGAAGTAGCCGCCGCCAACATCGCTGCGTTCCAAGCCGGATACAACTTCGGCGTCACAACGGAGGCCACCAAGAACACTTTCGAGGTGAAACCCGCTGCACTCGAGCCCGGCACCTACACAAACGTGAACGGCAACACCGCTCTTGCCTGGGGTTTGATCGCCGCCTCCCGGAAGTCGGGGCTTCCGCTGTTCTACGGCTCTTATCCCATCACACCGGCGTCCGACATTCTCCACGAGCTGTCTCTGCACAAGAACTTCGGAGTGAGGACTTTCCAGGCCGAAGACGAGATCGCCGGTGTAGGCGCCGCCATCGGCGCGGCCTTCGCCGGCAGCCTCGCGGTTACGGGCTCCTCGGGCCCGGGGATCTCTTTGAAGAGCGAGGGCATCTCACTTGCCTTCATGCTCGAGCTTCCGATGATCGTCATCAACGTGCAGCGCGGTGGTCCTTCGACCGGTCTTCCGACCAAACCGGAGCAGTCCGATCTCCTATTTTCGCTCTACGGTCGGCACGGCGAGTCCCCGCTCCCCGTCCTTGCGATAGCCACACCTTCGCAAGCTTTCCTCATGGCAATCGAGGCAGCTCGGATCGCCACCAAATACATGACGCCGGTGATCTTGCTGAGCGACAACTACGTGGCCAACGGGTCCGAGCCTTGGCTCCTGCCAGACCTCGACTCCATTCCCGACATCGAAGTCGAGTACGCCAAACACCCCAATGGGCCTGATGGGACGTTCCTCCCCTACATGCGGAACGTCGACACTTTTGCCCGCCCCTGGGCCGTTCCGGGAACGGCAGGCTTAGAGCATCGGGTTGGAGGAATCGAGAAGGACGCACTATCCGGTGACGTCTCCTACGACCCGGCCAATCACCAGTTGATGACCGACATCAGAGGGTGGAAGGTAGCCAACATCGCCAACGACATCGCCCCGGTGGAAGTAGTAGGTGGGGAGGACGCCGAGATTCTGGTCCTCGGATGGGGATCGACCTTCGGATCGATCAGGGCTGCGGCCAACAGGACTCAGCTAGAAGGCCACAAGGTGGCCACGGCACATCTGAAACATCTCAACCCACTGCCGCCCAATCTGGGAGACGTGCTCAGGTCCTACGACAAGATCCTGATCCCCGAGCTGAACACCGGACAGCTACTGAAAGTGATTCGAGCCGAGTTTCTCATAGACGCCACAGGCCTGAGCAAGGTTTCCGGTGAGACGTTCAAGATCTCAGAAATCATGGAAAAGATTCTGGAGATGATCAAATGACTACCCCTTCATACACCAGGGCTGACTTTCAAACGGACCAGGAGGTCCGCTGGTGTCCCGGGTGCGGCGACTACACGATTCTCGCCTCTGTGCAGCAGTTTCTCGCCGCCCTCGACCGACCACGCGAGGAGTTCGTCTTCATCTCGGGGATCGGTTGTTCCTCTCGGTTCCCGTACTACATGAACACCTTCGGGATGCACTCGATCCACGGAAGGGCTCCAGCGATCGCAACAGGCGTGGCGACCACCCGGCCCGACCTATCCGTGTGGGTGGTCACTGGTGATGGCGACGCCCTGTCTATCGGCGGCAACCACCTGATCCACGTCCTCCGCCGAAACGTCAACCTGAAGATCCTTTTGTTCAACAACCAGATCTACGGATTGACCAAGGGGCAGTACTCGCCCACGTCAGAGGTTGGCAAGACAACCAAATCATCCCCATTCGGGTCTATCGACTATCCGTTCAACCCGGTGTCGCTTGCGCTCGGAGCCGAAGCCAGTTTCGTCGCTCGCACGCTCGACATGGATCGCAATCACACTCAAGCGATTCTCAAGGCCGCGTATGAACACCAAGGGGCGGCCTTCATCGAGATCTACCAGAACTGCAACGTCTTCAACGACAAGGCGTTCGTCCAGATCACCGGAAAAGAAGAGCGTGTTCATAATCGCGTCGATTTACAGAATGGAAAACCCATCGTCTTCGACGGCGGATCCAAGGCAGTGGTCATACGTGAGGGACAAGCAACAGTCGTGGAGTCGTCATCGGTCGACCCCAACGCAATCCTGGTTCATGACGAAACGAGGCCAGATCCGGCCATCGCCTTCGCACTCAGTCGTCTGTCCCACGGACCGTATGGGCCCACACCGCTCGGGATCTTCCGAAACGTCGAACGCCCCGCTTACGACACCGAGCTCAATGCTCAAGTCGCCAAGGCGAAGGGGCAACTTGGCGAAGGCGACCTGGCAAAGCTCATCAGGTCTCACGGGACGTGGACGGTCGAGGCAGAATCACCCAACGGAGGCTGAGTTTGGAGGACGAGGCGCCGCAAGACGACTCTCGCCGCGACTGGGATTGGGACGATGCCTATGTAGGGGACGGCAGCGAGACCACGCCGTTAGATGAGCAGTTGCTCGCCGATGTCCTCGGGCTGGTGCCAGGTCGCGCACTGGATCTCGGATGTGGCGCCGGAGGGAACGCAATTGGCCTTGCCCAACGCGGATGGCAGGTGACCGGCATCGACATCTCGACCAAAGCGATCGCATCGGCGAGACAGTCGGCCGACTCTGCCGGGATTGACATTTTTTTTGAGGTTGCCGACGTCACAACATGGGAGCCGCACGACGAATACGATCTGGTGCTCAGCTCCTACGCGCTCCCTCCACAGGGCTCGCAGCGTGTCGCAGCCCTGGCCGTCGCTCGGAACGCGTTAGCGCCGGGTGGCATCCTCGTGGTGGGGGAGTTCGACGCCACCGCCATGTCGTGGGGAAAGCGATCCGACTTTGTGACTCTTGAAGAGATGATCAAAGCAGTCGAGGGGCTAGAAGCAATCAGGATCGAGTCGGTGGCCACCAAACCGCATGACCACGGTGATCACGGCTCAACACCCAACCACGGCGAGTTGCGGGCGGTCATTGCCGTTGCGAGACGACCGGTCGCTTAGTGTCCTGAGTCGCAAATCATGCACAGAATCTCGCCTGCCCTCGACACCCCTGACAGCGTCCTCCGCCTCGACGCAGCTACGGCTGCGCCTTCGTTGTGTGTCCTTGTCAGGAGCGCCGATGCCTGGCCGAGATCAGCACGGACTCACGACTCAGGGCACTAGGAGAGCTGGCGCCGGATCTCATCGATCTGTGCTCGCACCGACTCGGGGCTACCCGAACCAGATGTTGCCCGCGCCCTGACTGAAGCGGTCGGGTCGAGCCGATCAAGATCCGACTCCTCGAAACGCTTGTCCACCTCGATCAGATCATCGATCGTTGCGTCCGAAAGCGTCTTCCCGCGAGTCTCCAGAAGGGCCACCAACTCGCCAACGCGAGCATGAGCCTCTCGAAAGGGAACCCCGCGGCGCACCAGCACCTCGGCAAGATCGAGACTCACCGTGTCCGGACCGGGTGAAGGCGGGTGAAACTCGAGCCCTCCGAGCAGTTCCACCATGGCTTCCAGAGCTGACGCAAGCGTGTCGTCGGCGTGAAAGACAATGCGTTTGTCCTCCTGAAGGTCCCGGTTATATGCGAGCGGCAGGGCCTTTTGGAGAGAAAGGATGGCAGTCACGTCACCGGCCACCGTTGCGGCCCGCCCACGGATCAACTCCGCGATATCCGGATTCCGCTTCTGAGGCAGCGCCGATGAACCGGTACTCACCTCGTCACCGAGGGACACCCATCCGAACTCTCTCGTCGACCAGAGGACGATCTCCTCGGCGAGTCTCGACAGTTCGATCATCGACTGGGCGCAGCAGAACACGTACTCAGAGACAAAGTCCCTCGATCCCACCGCATCAAGCGAATTCGGAATCACTCCCTCCAGGCCAAGATTCTCAGCGACGGCATCGCTGTCGAGCGGAAGAGAGGATCCAGCAGACGCGCCGGCCCCAAGGGGCGACATCTCGATTCTCTTCACCGCATCGGTGAATCTCTCCGCGCCCCGCATCGCCATCCACGCATATGCCAGGAGGTGATGACCGAGAGTCGTTGGTTGGGCCTGTTGCAGATGCGTGTATGACGGAACAACCGTCTCAGCATGGGTTTCGGCCATCTGGGCGACGAAACCGGCGAACCGGTGGAGTTGTTCTAAACGTTGACCCCCGGCCCGGCTCAGATAGAGACGAAGATCGAGTGCCACCTGATCATTACGTGACCGCCCGGTGTGAAGTTTTGCCGCTTCTCCAACAATCTCCCCCAGTCTTCGCTCGACGGCAGTGTGAACGTCTTCGTCAGTCGCCTGAAAGGCAAACTCGCCTGACTCCGCCTCGGCAAGGATCGTCCTAAGCCCCTTGGCAAGGGTTCGCGCCTCTTCGGGTTCGATGACGTTGGTGGTGCCGAGCATCTCGACATGAGCAATCGAGCCCTCGACGTCCACCTGGAGGAGACGCCGATCAGATTCGTCTGTTGTGAATTCCCATATCGTCCCTGACAGGGAACCCTCGAATCTGCCGCCCCACAAGGTCACGACTTCGATCCTGTCCCGTAACCACGAATCCTTAGAGCATTGAGGCTGA
>QIDW01000263.1 GCA_003230435.1 Acidimicrobiia bacterium
ACTACCCGCAGTTGACCGAACCCAACAAGGACCTCGTCGAACACAGTGAACACGACAGCCCCGAGAACGGGCCCGAACAGGCTGCCGATACCGCCAAAGGCCAGCATCACGATCACCACTACATCCACCTCGCCAAAGGAAAAAGTCGATGGACTGATCCGGCCCTCATTGAAAGCATAAATCGCCGCGGCCATTCCGAGCATCCCGGCTCCGATCAGCCCGCCATATATGCGATAGCGGGCGACGTTGACACCAGCGAGCTCGGCGGCAACTTCGTCATCGCGCAGGGCCCGGAAGGCCCAGCCGATGTGAGATCGCCGCAACAGCCCGTGCACGATGAGGAACAGAAGAACCAGCCCCAAGAAGAGATAGTAGGGAGGAACCTGCTCTCTCAGAAAGGTGTCCGAGCCTGACTCAACAGCGAGACCCGACTCCCCGCCGGTGAGATCACTGAGACCGAACAGGAGGTTTTCGAAGGCGAGAGCGAAGATGAGGGTAACGATTCCGGTGAAGATCACATCCAGCGAACGTCTCACCGCGATCCAGCTGAGAAGCCCGCCTATGAAGGATGCGGCAAGCGTGGCCAGCACAACACTCACCAGAATGGGGAAACCGAGACGGTCGCCGAGGAGGGCGCCGCCGTAGGCCCCGATCCCGGCCAGGGCTCCCACACTCAGGAACAGCTGTCCGGTGCTTCCGAAAATCACGTTGAAGGCGATGGCGTAACAGGCGAACAGGAGTCCGCCGACGGCGAGTCCCATCATGAGACGGGAATCGCCCAGCCAGATCGGGACTAGGGCAAGTGCGGCCCCGACCGCGGCAACAGGGAGGATCAGTGCTCGCAGAGATCGCGACGAACGTCGCTCAGCGCCACCTACCAACGAGGTGCCGGCCCCTCCGGTGAACCGGGCTGTCACTCGGCTACTCCCAAGAGCCCGGAGGGCCGAATGAGGATCGTGAGCGCCGCCGCACTGAGCAGGATGATGAGGGTGAGAAAGGTGCCAATGTAGAACGAACTGATGGTGTTGATGATTCCCAGCAGGAGCCCGGCAAAGAAGGCGCCGGCGACGCTCCCCAGCCCTCCGACCACCGTGACGATCAGGGCGAAGATGGTGAAGCTGATCCCGGACGTGACGGTGACCGGGATGCTCATCGAACGGGTCACCGCCACCAAAGCCGCCAGCACGCCACTCGAGACGAGGATCATGGTCCGCATGCGGTTGGGGTCGATTCCCACCAGCCGTGCCCCCTCTTCGTCCTGAATTATCGAGCGCACCGCCCGTCCCAGCATGGTGCTCCGGAAGAAGAAGAACAGCGCGACGAACGCAGCGACTGTGATCCCAGACGCCCACAGGCTTCCCCTTCGCATCGGCACCCCGAAAATTTCCACGGCACCACCCCCGATGTTCAGGGTCAGCGCTTCGAGGGGGAGTTGCCACGTCAGTAGACCGTCAACGATGAAGGCCACGCCAAGGGTCAGCAGGAGACTGAGTAATATCTGTGCCTCTCCCCGGAGCCGGTAGACAGGGCGAAGCAGCGTGGCGTCGAGCAGCAGACCGAACAATCCACCTGCGAGCAGTCCGACACCCACGGCCACACCGGCGGAGAGACCCGCGTCCATGGCCAGAGCAACCACGATCGCTGCCGCAACGGCCATCTGTCCGTAGGCGAGATTGAGTACGCCGCCGAGCCCGTATACCAAAGTGAGACCTACGGCCAGTAGACCAAACTGCAGCCCGAGCACGATCCCGTCGAGGATGACTGCCGTCACATCACACCCAGGTAGGCGCGGCGGACCTCAGGATTCTTGGCCAGCTCTTCAGACGTCCCTTGGATCTGAATCTGACCGTTCTCCAGGACATAACCGCGATCACTGAACGCCATTGCCAAAGGAACTTGCTGTTCGGCAACCAGAAGAGTCAATCCCTGATCGCGCAATACGCCCAGAGCTTCGTAGGCCTCGACGGCCAGCTTGGGGGCAAGCCCGGTGGTGGGCTCGTCGAGCACCAGAAGACGAGGTCTCGACATCAAGGCTCTCCCCACCGCAAGCATCTGCTGCTCGCCGCCGCTCATGGTGCCGGCGCGTTGTCGACGACGTTCGGCCAGTCGGGGAAAGAGATCCAGGACGATTGACATCGTCTCGGGATCGGGCCGTTTTGGATAGGCTCCGAGGGATAGGTGCTCCTGAACCGTCATTCGCGGAAACAGGTGGCGCTCCGCGGGCACGAATCCCATTCCGAGCCGCACGATCCGCTGCGCCGGCATCCCGGCTAGGTCGTCTCTGTTGAAGAGGACCTCACCCGACGACGCTCCCAGAAGCCCGCACATTGCCCGGAACAACGTCGTCTTCCCGGAGCCATTGGAGCCAATGATCATCACAGCCTCGCCGGTCTCGACGTGGAACGACACGTCGTGAACGACGTCGTTGCCCTGGTAGCCGGCCGAGAAGGCCTTGATCTCAAGCAAGTTTGATTTCCTCGCCCAGGTAGGCCTCGATCACCGATTGCTCACGCATCACATCCTCCGGTAAACCCTCGGTTAGGACCTTCCCAAAGTCGAGCACAACGACTCGCTCGGCCAGGCTCATGACTGCCTTCATGACGTGTTCGACCCAGATGACCGTGACCTCATATCGATCGCGAATGGTGCGGACTAACTCGATGGAGGCACTCAGCTCGGCGTCGTTGAGCCCGGCCATGACCTCGTCGAGGAGAAGGAGCTTGGGCTGACCCGATATCGCCCTGGCCAGCTCGACAAACCGCTGCTGGTGCAGGTTCAGGTTTCCCACATAGTCCAAGCGGCGATCGGCAAGGCCTACGAACGAAAGCACCTCCTCGGCGCTCTCGAGAGCCTCTTCCTCCTCCCGATGGCTGCCGGCACGGCCGAACAGAGCTCCGATTGCGACGTTTTCGAGCACGGTCATGCTGGGAAACGAGCGGGGAGTTTGCTGCACCATAGCTATGCCCCGCTGACGGACCCGATGTGGAGGATCCTGGGTGATGTCCTCTCCGCCGAAGTTGACCGACCCCCCAGAGGGGGTTTCAAGACCAACGATTAGCTTGAGCAGAGTGCTCTTCCCGGCACCGTTGGGGCCGACGATGGCGAGAATCTCGCCATCGTCGGCCCAAACGGTCACCCCGTCGACAGCCGGTAGGCCTCCAAAGTGCTTCTCGACTTGATCGAGCTCGAGAAGGGCCACCAGGCTGCTACGGCACGTAGGGCTCGAGCGGGTCGGAGCGCACCAAGAGATCGACCCACCAGTCACCTGCTTCGTTGACCCCCTCAGGCGCAGGGCCTTCAGTGACCACGACGATTATCGGCTGTGCCGAGGCAAGCTCGCCCCAAGCGGTCCAGCCCATCTCGTGGGCGTAGCCCTCGAGGTCATACGTCTGACCGTGCAGATACTCGGCGATCGCCGTCGGGTCGTCGCCAACGGCTCCAACTGCGTCGGCCACCATGGTCACGATCCCGTGACCTGCCACTGCATCGTCCGACATGAAGGTGTTGTCCGAGAACGCCAGGTATCGCCTGGCCATCTCCTCGTATTCCGGGCTGACGTAGTCGGCGCACGAGAAGTCGGCGTAGCGGCCGATTGCTGCTTGTTCCAGCCTTCCAACCACCAAAGAGAGCGGTGTCCATGCACCGATGATCGGAACATCGAGGAAGTCCTGCGACAGCACGGTGATCGGTCCGGACCCGGGCGGATGACCGGTAGACACGATCATCTCGGCACCGAATTCAGTCAGCGCACGGAGATAGGGGGTGAAATCGGTATCCGGAGGAACCGGGGCCACCTCGATCTGTATTCCTACGGCAGCCCCTTCGAATGTCGTCTCGAGAGCGCCCTTCACCGCCTGACCCCAGGCGTAATCGGCAATGACCGCACCGACCTTGGTCAGACCCTGCTCCTCCGCATATTGGAGGATCGGACCGGCGACCATTGGTGCGGCGGGGAGACAGGTCCGGAACGAGTATCGGCTGTCCTGGGTGAGAACCGCGTCCGATCCGCTTTTCACCATGAACAGCGGTATCTGTAGCTCCTCGGCCAACGCTGCTGTAGGCACTCCGACGCCGCTGGAGATGATCCCGCCGGCGGCCACGACTCCGTCTTCGACGAGCCGCTCCAACGCCTCCGCAGACGCGTCGGCATCGTTCTGTGAGTCGGCCTGGACAATCTCGATCATCCGTCCGTCTACTCCACCGGCGGCGTTGATCTCTGCGGCCGCCATCAGCATTCCGTCGCGCACCTGCACGCCCCATGGAGCGAAGGTGGAAGTGAGATCTGTCAGCATGCCGATCTTGATCGGCTCGGCGGGTGCGGGTTCGGTCGTGTCCGGGGCAGCCGCGTCGGTCGTGTCCGGGGCCGCGGCCTCGGTCGTGTCCGGGGCAGCCGCCTCGGTCGTATCGGCCGCATCCCCGTCGCTCGGGCTACATGCCGCAAGAACAAATAGCAGCGCCAGGGCGCCCAGCCATTTCAACCTTAAGAGTTTCTTCACGTTGGTTCCTCCTTCGTCGTCCCGTTGAACGCCGCAGCGCGCCGCCCGATCTGTGTCCTGGCCCAACCAACCACCATCGGGTTTCTGGCCATCGCTCTTCGAGCGTGTTTCGCCACGTGGCGCGATCCCGAGCCTATCAAGACAAAGCGACGCATGATCCGCCTGCGTGGACTCCATTCATGAAATTTCCCGTGGTCCCACGTCCAATGATCCGTCTGAAAACTGATCCGTCTGGAAACTCTGCGGGAAGGGCCTTGGAGGTTGTCACGGCAGTCTCACGTAAAGGAAGTCCTCGGGCTGGTTCTGGATGCCCTTGGTTGGCGGAGAGATCCATCCCGCGAAGCGGCCGGGCCGGACTTCTAGCTGCATGAGGGTCTCTACAAACGTCTTGTCGTCCGAGGTTGGCAGCCAGCCGTCACGGTGGGCTTTCCAGTCTTCCCGGGTGAGGACCTTGCCGGTGGGTGATACGTCGATGTCGGTGAACTCCCCGATGGCGCGATTGAACGCGACATGTGGCAACCGGATCTCGAACTCGATTCCGGAGCCGGCGATGGACCGGTTCCAGCGAGTCACCCCACCCTGGCAATCGTCGATGAAGTCATCACGCAACCTGGCGTTGAGTCCGTTCAGTGCGGGCACCTCGACCGGTCGCAAAAGTCCTGAGACCAGCTTGGTGACCGGATACGTATCGGAGACGAGCCGGTGATCATCGTCCAAACGATCCTCGTGATAGCGGCCCTTGATTCCTGCGTTGAAGAAATTCGCCGCGTTGGTGGACTCCTCCGACCCGAAGAGGTCGAGAGTGAGCGAGAAATGGAGGTTGGTCTTGCGTTGGATGGTTGGCAGATCAATCACTCCAAGGGCGCGCACCGCCTCGGCGTCGTAGGGGTCCTCAATGCCTGCCTCGTTCATGGCTTCACAGGTCCTTTGCACGATGCGTGCGACGCCCGTGTAGCCCACGAACATGTGATGAGCCTCCTCGGCCAGCATGAACCGACACGTGCGGCTGAGCGGGTCGAATCCCGACTGCGCCAGCGCTTCGAGCTGCATCTTGCCATCTCGGTCCGTGAAGTAGGTGAACATGAAGAACGACAGCCAGTCGGGTGTTTCCTCGTTGAACGCACCCAGCATCCGGGGCCGCTCGTCACTGCCTGATTGACGTTGCAGAAGCTCATGCGCTTCTTCACGCCCGTCACGCCCGAAATACTTCTGCAACAGGTAGACCATCGCCCAGAGGTGCCTGCCTTCTTCGACATTGACCTGAAACAGGTTGCGCATGTCGTAGAGCGACGGCGCAACCGATCCCAGATGACGCTGCTGCTCGACCGAGGCCGGCTCCGTGTCTCCCTGGATCACGATCAGTCGCCGCAACATCGCCCGATACGGTCCAGGCACCTCTTGCCATGCCGGCTCCCCATAATGTTCGCCGCAAGGGATGGTTCGGCCTTCGATCGGTGGTGCGAGCAGAATTCCCCAGCGGTACTCAGGCATCTTCACAAATTCGAATTTCGCCCAGCCGTCCTTCTCGACACTGATCGCCGTGCGGAGATACACGTCCGCCACCTGAAACCCTTCCGGGCCCATGGACATCCACCAGTCGATGTAACCCGGATGCCAGGCTTCAAGCGCCCGTCGTAGCTTCGGGTCGTCTGCCAGTCCGACATTGTTTGGGATCAGCGAGTCATAATCGACGAGCTGGGACGTCATCACACTCTCCTCGTGTCGTAGTCAGGTCGCAATCCGGTCCCGTATCGACGCAGCGCGCCGGTTTCCCCCGAGGCGTTAGGACGTTGGAACACCCAGTTCTGCCATGCCGTGAGCCGGCCGAAGATCTTCGTCTCGAGCGTCTCGGGCCCCGCGAAGCGCAGATTGGCCTCCATGCCGGTCAGGGCGTCGGGGCTGAAGGAGGAGCGCTCTTCGATGATCATCCGGAGCTCGTCGTCCCAATCGATCTCGTCGAAGATCTCTGTGACCAGGGCCGCCTCGTAGGCCTGGTCGGCTGTGAGTGTCGCGCCGACTGCCTTCAGGGCTCGTTCGAGCCCTGCCCCATCGCCCCAAAATCGAGTCTCTAATCGGGTGAGATCGTTCGACATTGGCAGCGGACCGGTGTTCGACTCGGTGAGGAAGAGTGTGGCGGTTGCCTCTTCACCTTCGAGAGTCCCCTCGAACATGTACCCCCGGTCGGAGGCCAACACCAACTCAGCGAGGAAACCACCGAAGCAGCTGTTGGGCTCGACCAGGGTGATGACCGTTCGCGAGGTGAGGTCAACACGTTTGAGAACTCGCTTCCACATCAAGAGCACCTCCCGAACGAACCAATCTTCTGAGTGGGCGCCGAGAAACCGATCGTATTCCACGACTGCTTCGAGAGAGCCGCGGGAGTGAAGCAAGAACGTTCCCACACCCAACTCGTTGTTGCGCAGATGCAGAATGGCGTCGTCGAGCTCCCTGGCAAGGCGTAGCGGCCAGAAGTCGGCGCCAAGGCTCGCCGCGGCCGCTGCATCGGTCGGAGCCGGCTCGTCGGGTCCGTTGACCGTGATGGTCGCCACTTTCGCCGCTCGATCGATCTCAACGGTCACGTCCGAGTACTCGATCTGATCGTCGCCAAACCTTCGCTCCAACTCGGTTAGCTCCACGCCATCGACATCGTTCGGTCGATCGCTCGCCGCCGCCATCTCCGCAGCGCGCTCAACGACCTCCTCCTCGAAGGCCGAACCGGACACCAGCTCGTCGACAAGGTTCCAGTCGAGGGCTCGTGCCCCCTTGATTCCCTCCTCCACGGTGCAGAACACATCAGCGCGGTCGCGCCGGACGAACCGCTTGTCGACGAGTCGGGTGAGCCCACCGGTTCCGGGCAGAACCGCCAGGAGGGGGACCTCCGGAAGAGCCACACTGGCGCTGCCATCGTCGATCAACATGATGTAATCGGTGGCCAGCGCCAGCTCATATCCTCCCCCGGCCGCCGTCCCGTTGATGGCACTGATGTATCGCTGTCCGGAGTACTTGGTTGCATCCTCAATCGAGCTGCGGGTCTCGTTGGTGAACTTGCAGAAATTGACCTTGAGAGGGTGGGAGGCGGAGGCGAGCATCCCGATGTTGGCCCCGGCGCAAAACACCCTCTCCTTGAGCGAGCCGATCACGACCGCACCGACCTCGGGGTGTTCGAAACGAAGCCGCTGGACAGCGTCTGCGAGCTCGATGTCTACTGAGAGGTCGTAGGAATTCAGCTTCAGTTCATAGTCGGAGCCCAATCCGCCGTCGGGATCGACATCCATGTCGAGCCGGGCTACACGATCTTCGAAGCGCAGGCGCCAGTGGCGGTACCGATCGGGATGGGTCTGAAAGTCGATCACTACGGGAACCATAACTGACCGGTTCCTTGCCAGTATCGGTAGATTCGGGCCGGTTGTTCCCAACAAAGAGCAGCATTGGGGAGATGAAGGTCCGCACCACGCCGACAACGTGTTCAATCAGAATCCGAACGTGGTGCCGGCGGCTAGCCGAGTCGGGCCCCGAAGTCTCGGGCTATTGTCCCTACCCGGGTTCTGTGGCTCTTTCAACGCCGAGCTATGGAGAGTCGGCCGGTGCGGCCCGCAGGTAGGTGAGCACCGATCGTTCACAGATCTCCCGATACCGCGGGTGAAGGCTTTTCCAGTTCGTCTCTTGGAGCCACTGGAGAAACAACCCGTCGACAATGGCTCGGAGCGTGTAGGCCGCTTCGTCCACGCTCTCCACAACGAAAACCCCTTCGGAAACCCCACTTTGGATCACATCCGCGTACAGGGCGTTGACAATGGAACGGAACGTCGCGCTGAGCTTGCCGAATTCGGCCACCCGTGCCGCGTGATCGAGAAGATCCAGATAGGTGAGATAGAAGCGGCGGTTGGCGTCGGCATTGCGGAAGATCACCTCGATCATGGCCAACACCTTTTGCCTGGGGTTTGTCTCGGTTGCGATGGCCTTGCGGATGCGCTCGGCGTTGAGCCTGAGGACCCATTCCATCGTCTGCAGCATGAGCCGATCCTTGGTTGTGAAGTGATAGAGGATGATCCCCTTGCTCACTCCTGCCCGATCGGCGATCTCCTGGAGAGAGACTCTGTGAGAGCCCTTTTCGCTTATTGCCCGGTAGGTAGTTCGGATGAGGTGGATCTGTTTCGTTGACAGATCCTGGCTGAGCAATTCCTCCGTCACTGCCGCTGGCAAGTGCTTCTCCTCAAATGACAGGCCCCCGGTTGACACGAAGGCTAATCGTGAGTTTCTCTCCGAGCCTCAACAGGCCACTGGCTCAGACACTGACCAGTTCATTTCGTTTCCGCAACCGCTGATGGGCTAGCAGCGCCGCCCCGTAGGCGCCGGCGTA
>QIDW01000379.1 GCA_003230435.1 Acidimicrobiia bacterium
GCCTCCGGACTCGATGAGAGATTCCTGATCGACGACTACGAACCGGTCTACCTCCGCACATGGCGGGAGGGTGGTTTCGATGCCAAGGTCGAGGCAGCGCTTGACGAGCTGGCGGACTGCAAGGCATGTCCCCGGGATTGCAGCGTCAATCGGCTCCTCGACGAAAGGGGCGTGTGTCACACCGGACGCCGGCCCTACGTCGCCAGCGCCTTTCACCACTTTGGTGAGGAGGACTGCCTCAGGGGATGGAATGGCTCCGGGACCATCTTCTTCTCGTACTGCAATCTCAAGTGCGTGTTCTGTCAGAACTGGGACATCTCCTCACAGGAGGCGGGGCGGGAGCTCACCGCTGAACAGATCGCGAAGTTGATGCTCCGGCTCCAGGCAGAGGGTTGTCACAACATCAACTTCGTGACACCCGAGCACGTTGCGCCGCAGCTTGTGGAGGCCATCGCCGTCGCCGTGCCTCTCGGGCTCAGGCTCCCCATCGTCTACAACACCTCTGCGTATGACGCAATCGTATCGCTCGCGCTCATGGATGGGTTGATCGACATCTACATGCCCGACTTCAAGTTCTGGGAACCCGAATCCTCTCGACGCCTGGCGCGAGCCAGGGACTACCCGGAGAGAGCTCGAGCCGCGATCGAGGACATGCACCGGCAGGTGGGCGTCCTGAGGTTCGACCCGGACGGTTTGGCCCGACGCGGGATGTTGGTACGCCACCTCGTCATGCCGGGCCACGTCGATGAAGCCGCGGCGATCTTCCGCTGGCTCCACGATGCGGTTTCGCCCGACACGTACGTCAACATCATGGGCCAGTACCGACCGGAGCACAGGGTTCCCGGAGTTGAGCGGTATGCCGACATCGATCGTCGTCCCGATCACGATGAGATGGCCGCGGCGTACGAGGCAGCACGCGTGGCCGGGCTGTGGCGCTTGGACGAGAGGTGGCTATAAACGCTCAGATCACACAGCAGGCAGGTGGCGGGCGTTGAGGCGCTCATCAGCGTCTCCTTGGGTAGGGTGACCACGAGTCAGAGAGGAGTCCAATGACAAGTGAGGAAGCGCTACCAGAAGATATCGCTGGGCTGATGCGTCAATGGTCGAACTGGGGACATTGGGCCGAGGGAGGGCTCCTCGGCGTGGTTGGGGTCATCGCGATTCTCGAAGCCGCCGGTGCTCTGAGTGGTGGCTGGCAGTACTTGTGGCCGGCGTTTCTGGTCGTAGCGGGACTGCTGTTGCCGGCGGTGATCTTTGGACACGGTCATGAGGACTACGAAAACCTTGGCGGACGAGCTGCCGTCTGGCGGGACCCGCAGCAGCGTCAGCATCTCGTCATGGGCGGTATTCTCGCCCTGGGCGGTCTCGCCGAGATCGCGGCGAGAGCCTCCGACCTGACGATCCTGCGTTATGTGTGGCCGGTCGGGTTAGGGGCCGTCGGTTTGATGTTCTTCTTCCACACTCAGCACGGCGACGACGATGCGGCGCGGAAGGCAGTCGCTATCCACCGGATTCTCGGTGGCACCATCGTTCTGGCCGCCGTTGCCCGGCTGGTCGAGGTGGCGATCGACGCTGAAGGAGGCTTCTGGGCATACGCGTGGGCGGTGCTTCTGCTCGTCACCTCTGCTCAGCTACTCATATACCGCGAGCCCGAAGGGGCTTACAGTCAGCACGGTCACGGGTAACAGTTAGAAGGATCGTGACCTGTTGCAGCGAGTCGTCCAGGGTCCCGGAACCGAAGTACTCACAAGGAGATTCTCTGGAGCCGGGTGCCGGAGTCGAACCGACGACCTGCTGATTACAAATCTGAATCGGCGGCCGATGTCACCTGGACATATGGTCCCAAAAGGCCCCTGAGCTGGGTTTTTGTCACTCAACGCTTCTGATCGTTTTTCGGCGTCTTGCATCCTCTCGCGGACCAAATGCGGACCAGTCCCGACCCACCGACACCCTCTTTGCCATCTGATCGGCAGCATGGCGGAGAGTTGCGGGCAACGCGACGGCTAGATCAGCGGACCAGGACAAAACGTCGAGCCTGCCAGAGGTCACACTCAGGCTCCTAGCCCCCACCGAGAGCGCGTCGTGCCCGGACCCTGATGCGCCGTTCCTGATCGCGAGCCGCCTGCCGCGCCGCATCCTCAAGTGACTGCTGCCCCTGCTGGGGATCATGCTCTCGGCGACGTTGCAACACCCACAGGAAGAGATCCCCCTCGGTGGAACCCGCCTCGAGTTCGAGCAACCTCTCCCAACGGATCGACTCGACGGCCGGCAGATAGACCCGGTCGTACCAATCGGCCGCGATCTCGTGTGGCTGCAACACCTTGCCACTCTCCATCATCATGTCGTAGCCGTGAGCCTTGACAACGTCGAGCAACTCGACGAATCCCAGGGGGCGGGTGAAATCGATACGCGCCATCGGTCGGGACCGCGCCAGACCACTTTGTTGCATGAACCGCTGAGCTTGCTCGAGGTAGAACATCCGCTCGAAGTCGATGTTTTCGTCGATCTCGATGTCGGTGTGGATCTGGGTCACCTCAGCGTCGATGAACTCGGCGCCTTTCTGTTTGGCGAGCGCAACTCGGTGATTGCCATCTATCACGAAGAAGACGTCGTTGACTTGATACACCGAGATCGGGGGGAACCCCAGCGTCGGGAAGGCTCGCTCGAGGCGTTCCCAACGCTCTCTGGTCCGGGGGGTCGAAGTCATCGGACCGATCGACCGTTCCGACGATCCTTGCAACCTCGATGGTTTGCAGGCCGGCATAAGACTGCTGGAAAAGGTGAAGCCGAGCACGCAACTCGTCGAAAGACAGCAGAGGCGTGGGCGAGGAGCCTCGTACGACCCTCGCCAGACGGCGATAGGTTTCCTTGCGGTGGGCTTTGGAAAAAGATGACGAGTAGGTCATGGTTCGATCTCCAAAAGACGATAAGGAATTACGTTCACGATGCGCGTGCGGCCGATGGTGCGGTCGGGCCGCGGCTTCCCATGAGGGTGAATATGACCATGGAGCATGAGCTTCGGCTCGAGCTGTTCGATCAGTCGATGGAAGGCCGCAAAGCCATGGTGCGGCCCATCACGTTCGTCACCGCAATCCAATGGGGGTGAATGAGCGATCACTACGTCGACAGACCCCCGGTCCCTCCAGTGGCGGATTCGGGTACGCCGTGTTAGTCGGCGAACGCGACGCCGCATCTCAGCCTGGGTGAACTGATTGTCGCCATTGTTGTAGCGAATCGAGCCGCCCAAGCCGGCGATGCGCAAGCCGACCTCGTCCTCCCATCGATCCTCCAGACTGACACAGCCGACAGCGGATGACGTCGACTGCTGGGGGTATTCAGCGGGTAAGTAGGCCGATATGACCTTCCCACTGGGCGACGGGTCGTGATTGCCGTGGACGTACATCAACGGCGCCTCAGCCTTCGCCCGCAGGTACTCGAGGTAGTAAAACGGGAGATCACCACATCCCAGAATGAGATCAGGACGCAGTTCCTCCAACCGGGGCCCGTACAGCGCCTGATCTATCTCATCGGCGACGGCAAGGATCCTGATCATCGGGAGATCGACCGTATGAAGGGAATGAGCGGATTCACTGTCTGTCGTACCGACCGGGGCGGCTCCACCCCTCCGCCACGCCTTGGGCCAAATCCCAGAGTGCGGCGGCGATGTCCCGGTTTGCCGCAAGCACGGCAAAGGTGCGCCGCTCGATGCCATCGACAATCATGACATAGAGTTCCTGACTTCGCGGGGCTACTTCACATCCGGGTTGGGAAGCATGAAGTCTTCGCGGATGACCCGGGTCAACTCGTGGTACGAAGCGATGAACGCACGCAGCGTGCGCACCGTGGCCCCGAAAGTGTCGAACTCTTCAATGGTCATTCCGTCCTCGTCGTACGCCTTGCGGAATTCGGGCACCCGGTCGTACAGCTCCGCAACAATCTCCGGGGCGACGGGATCGTCGATCCGCTCCTTGACCTCCACCGTGGAGCTGTTGAACAGCTTCTGCCAATTCGATGGAATGGTGAGAATGACATCGCCTCCGATGAATTCGGACCAGTGCAAATGGTGCCGGTAAGCCGCCGCAAGCAGGCGCGAGCGGAAACCTCGCTCCTCGTAGATCCTGCGCGCCTTTTTGAACACTGCAACCCCCGCCCACGGCAAGTATTGCGGGTTCACGGTGATGCCATCTCTATCGGTAGCAACCCTGATCCAGTCATCTGTCCGGCCCACCATGATCGTCGTAACGGGCGTCATGGTGTCTGTCTCCAGCCCTTCTGCCTCGCGTCGCTGTAGCCCCCGGGCGACGGACTCTCCGATCGCAATGGCTTGCGCCACAGTGAAGCTGACCGTGGCGTTGATGTTCACCCCGCGGTAGGTTGCTTCCTCGATTGCTGCGATGCCCCGACTCGTCGCCGGCAATTTGACCTGCATGTTGGGAGCCAGCGAGCCGTAGCGGACCGCTTGTTCGACCATCTTGTCGACGTTGCGGTAGTAGGAGGGGTTCGTTTGGATCGACAGGCGCCCCTTCATACCGTTCTCGCGCTCGAAGACGGGCATCAGCAACTCCGCACCCTTGAGTGCGATCTCCTCGAATACCTTCGCCATGACGTCTTCGTCGGACCACGATGGGTTCCCCGCGATCAGTTCGTGAATGCGGTCCTCCCACAGGTGGCGTTCTTGGGCGAGGACCTGCACGACAATGGTTGGATTGCTGGTAGCGCCAACCGCGCCGTGTTCGATCGCGTAAGCCAGTTCCTCGACGGAGCACGAGTCATTCCAGAAATGACCGTTTCGTGCAAAGGGCTCTTGTAGGTTGTCTCCAGCATCTGCTCGCTCCTTGCCGTCACCGGCTCATTCGTCAGCTTTCATGGTTTCGACTCCGTTTACGTTTGAGCATCACGGGGGCGGTGAACCAACATGCCGGCTTCGTCGGCGACATCTAGGATTGTTGGGTGTCGCATCAGGCGATCATTGTCGCCGGATGGGGTCGGAACGTTCCACCCTCTCTTGAAGCCCACCCTTGGCGACCGTGCGGATCACCGCTCATGGTCAACCCAGATCCCGGGTCGTTGGTGCTTGCGCTCGGCGTCCCACTCGGCTCGCGCCACGAGAACTTGTTCGCGGTCGGACACTTCGGGAACACCCACCTCCCACCAGGCGCCACCCTCCGTCCATTCGTATGGATGCGTATCGATCACTATGACGTAGCTCCGATCTGCTGCCTTGGCTCGGCGGAAGGCTGCTTGAAGCTCCTCGATGCCGGTGACCTTCTCGGCGATGGCGCCCATCGACGCAGCATGTCTGGCGAAATCGACGCGAGTTTCGTCCACCCTTTTGGTGTGCTCCAGAAGGTTGTTGAATTCCTCACCGCTCGTGCTCACCTGAAGCCGGTTGATGACCGCAAAACCGCCGTTGTCACACACAATGAAGATCACCTTGTGACCGGTAGCGACGGTCGAGTAGATATCTGAGTTCATCATCAGGTATGAGCCATCGCCAACCCACGAGATGACCTCCCGATCGGGCATGGCCATCTTCGCTCCCCAGGCGCCGGCGATCTCATATCCCATACATGAATAGCCGTACTCGACGTCGAAGGAGCCAACCGATTTCGCCTGCCAGCCCATGTTCATCTCGCCCGGAAGCCCTCCCGCCGCGGACACCTGATAATCACTCTCGTCCACCAGGTCGTTGACCGCCCGAATGACTTGGGCATACGTCGGCACGTCGAAGTCGCGGGCGACATAGCTGTCGAGATAGTCGTACCACTCGCGCCTCTCCTCGTTGGCGCGGTTCAGCCATTCCGGAGGAGCGTGATAGTCGCCGAGGGCCTCGTCCAGCGCCTCCAGCGATACACGAGCGTCACCCACGACCGCTACACCATGGTGCTTGGTGGCATCGAATCGTCCTACGTTGATCGACACCAGTCGCATCCGTGGGTTCTTGAAGACTGCCCATGATCCGGTGGTGAAGTCCTGGAGGCGGGTTCCCACGGCTACAACCACGTCGGCATCAGCAGCCAGTGCGTTGGCAGAGGTGCTTCCGGTGACCCCGATTGGACCGGCGAAGTTCGGGTGGTTGTAGACCAGCGTGGACTTGCCCGCCACCGTCTCCACTACCGGGATGCCCCGTGCGACCGCAAACGCCGTGAGCTGATCCACCGCATCGGAGTAATGGACACCGCCCCCGGCGATGAGCAGCGGCTTGTCCGCCGCCGCCAGCACTGCTGCGGCTGCTGCGACATCGCGGACATCCGGACCGGGTCGGCGGATGTAGTGCAGAGTCTCGCCGAAGAACTGCACGGGGAAGTTGTAGGCCTCAGCCGCGATGTCCTGGGGCAACCCGATAAACGTCGGACCGCACTCGGCCGGATCGAGCATGATGGCCAGTGCCTGAGGCAGGGTCTGGATGATCTGTTCCGGACGAGTGATGCGGTCCCAATAACGCGTAACCGCCCGAAACGCGTCACTCACCGTTACCGAGGGGCTGCCGAAATGCTCGACCTGCTGCAGAACGGGGTCCACGATGCGATGCTGAAACGTATCGCCACTGATCAACAGGAGTGGCAGCCGGTTGGCATGAGCGGCCGCGGCGGCGGTCACCATGTTGGTCGACCCCGGGCCCACCGACGAGGTAGCGATCATGATCTGGCGGCGACGTTTCGCCTTGGCGAACGCTACCGCGGCCAGCGCCATGGATTGTTCGTTGTGCCCCCGCCAGGTGGGCAACTCATTCTGGACCGAAGCAAGCGCCTCGGCCAGGGACACCACGTTGCCATGGCCGAAGATCCCGAAAACGCCGGGAAAAAGGGCAACTTCGGCACCATCGATCTCGGTGCGCTGCGCTACCAGCCAGCGCACGATCGCCTGCGCCGTGGTGAGTCGAACTGTCTCCATCGTCTCTACTCCCTCAAGAGCCAAGCACTGATCGCAGAAATCTCTGCATTGTGGGCGCGAGTTTTGACATCGACTTGACGCCGAGCATACCTTTTGGTCGCTGGAGCGTTCCGGGCCGATCAGGTGCGAGGGAGGTCTCGGGTGAGAGTGGGCATAATTGGCACCGGGCGCATCGGAGCGATTCACGCCAACAACCTGAGTAGCCACCCGGCCGTGTCCGCCATCATTGTGACGGACGCAATACGTGCTCAGTCGGAGCATGTCGCGGCGACCTGCGGGGCCGACATCGCCTCGGGGCCGGCCGAGCTCTTGGAATCTGCCGATGCAGTTGTCATCTCCACACCTGCTGACATGCACGTAGAGCTGATCGAGCTTGCCGTTGATCACAGCGTTCCTGTGTTGTGTGAGAAGCCGCTCGCGATGAATCTCGCCGATGCCGACCGGGCAGTGGCCATCGTGTCGCAGGGCGACGTGCCGGTTCAGATCGGATTCAATCGGCGCTTCGATCCGGGTTACCGCCGGGCGCGTGACCTGGTCGCGGACGGCAGTCTCGGAATGGTCACGCTCGTGATCGGACAGCACCACGACTTCGAGCTGCCCGACGAGGAGTACATCGCACGTTCGGGTGGCGAGTTCCGGGATCAGCTGATCCACGACTTTGACATCCTGCGCTTCGTTACGGGCCGGGAGGTCGTTCGGGTCCACGCCGCCGGAGCGACAAGGGCATTCGACTGGTTCGCCAAGTTCGATGACTACGCCCAGACCGCAGTGACCCTCTGGCTCGACGACGGCACCCTGGCTGTGCTCTGCGGTTCACGCCACGACCCCATTGGATACGATGTCCGCATGGAGGTCTTCGGCACGAAGGACTCGATAGCCGTCGGCCTCGGTCCGCGTACTCCGTTGCGATCTGTCGAGCCGGGGGTGCCCCGACCCGCCAATCCTTACACAGCGTGGATACCGCGCTTCGGCGAGACCTACGCCAACGAGATGGATGCGTTCCTCGCCATGGTCCGCAACGGTGAGCCAAACGAGTGCACAGTACGAGACGCACGTGCCGCTTTGGTGATCGCCGAGGCCTGCACCGTTTCAGCCAGAGAAGGTCGAATCGTGGCCCTGGAGGAAGTCGCATGACGTTTCTGTCCCGAATCGCCGGCGCACCGATCACCTGGGGAGTGGATGGGTCTCCCGGATGGGGCCACCTCATGGACCGAGAGCGTGTCCTCGCCGAGATGCAACAGGTTGGCCTGTCCGCCACTGAGCTGGGGCCCGACGGTTACCTACCTGGAGATGTAGACGAGTTGCGAGCTCTTCTCGATCGATTCGGCCATACCCTCATTGGCGGTTTCGTACCGGCAGTGTTGTATCGGCCTGAGGTGGCTTCCGAGAATCTCGCCTACGTGGACCGGGCAGCCACGATCCTCGCACGCACGGGTGCTTCGGTAATGGTGCTCGGGCCCGACTCGCATCATCCCGGGTATGACAGGCAGATAGACCTGACCGAAGCCGAATGGGACACGTTCCTGACCAATCTCGATCGCGTCATCCAGATTGCCTCCAAGCATGGGCTGAAGACCGCACTCCACCCCCATTGGGGCATGGCGGTCGTGCGCCAGGATCACGTCGAGCGTGTGCTCAGCAAATCCCGGGCAGAATTGTGCATCGACACCGGACATTTCGCTCTGGCCGGGACCGATGCAGTCGCCATCGCGAAAGCCGCCGCCGGTCGGGTTGCTCACGTTCACCTCAAGGATCTGGACGAGGGCCTGGCTCGACTGGTTCGCTCCGGCGACGTTGCTTTCCGTCGGGCCGTGATCGACGGCCTCTTCCTTCCATTGGGTGCCGGCAGCGTGGACATTGGAGGATTCATCGAGATGCTCGAATCCCAGCGCTATCAGGGCTGGTATGTCATCGAACAAGACACGGTCCTGGCCACCGAGCCCGAACCTGGTGATGGCCCGATAATTGCCGCCGCCCAGAGCTTCGCTTTCCTGGAAGGTGTCGCAGGTGGTCTTTGAGGTGCTGACGATCGGCCGGGTCAGCGTCGACCTGTACCCGCAGGAAATCGGACGATCACTGTCGGAGGTCAACACCTTCGACAAGTTCCTGGGCGGGAGCCCGACGAACGTAGCCGTCGCCGCGTCACGTTATGGGCATCACAGCGCGGTGATCACTCGTGTTGGCGATGACGGGTTCGGCGAGTACGTGCGTGTCGCCTTGCGTCGCTTTGGGGTTGATGACAAGTATGTCGGCACCGACCCTGTGCTCCGCACCCCACTCGTATTCGCTGAGATTCACCCGCCCGATCACTTCCCCCTTCTCTTCTACCGTGAGCCGAAAGCGCCCGACATGAACATCGCGGTTGAGGATCTCGACCTGGACGCGATTCGAAACGCCGACATTTTCTGGACAACCGGCACCGGGTTGTCTGATGAGCCGAGCCGGTCTGCCACGATGGCGGCGCTCGAGGAACGCGAACGCAAACAGCACACGATCCACGATCTCGACTACCGAGCGAACTTCTGGTCTTCGCCCGAAGATGCCGGCAAGTATCAGCGAATCGCCCTGAGTCTGGTTTCGGCGGCGGTGGGCAACCAGGAAGAGTGCGCCGTCGCCGTAGGACCTGGCACGCCGGAGGATCAAGCAGCGCGACTGCTCGATCTGGGACTCGAGCTTGCCATCGTCAAGATGGGTCCCGCCGGAGTCCTGATCGCTTGGTCCGATGGCACCGAGCGGATCGGCCCCCTCGAAATCGACGTCGTCAACGGGTTGGGAGCCGGGGATGCGTTCGGTGGTGCGCTCTGCCACGGACTCCGCCTCGGCTGGGACCCTGTGGCGATATTGCATTTCGCCAACGCCGCAGGAGCGTACGTTGCCGCACGACTGGCCTGTGCCGACGCCATGCCCACCGAGCGACAAGTGCGAGAGTTGATCAACGATGTCGCCTGAGTCACCAAGATCTGCCGCTGAGGAAGCTACCTCCATCGAGGGCACCTCTGCGTCGTGATCTCCGATGAAGCCTTCGATCGTTTGACATACCTCCGCTCCGTACAACCCGAGGCGATTGCTGCCGCAGCAAAGGCGCGTCGCAAGACAAGCGTCGCTGAAGTGGTCGCTGCCGGCGACTTGTTCTTGATCGCGGCCGACCATCCTGCGCGTGCCGCGCTTTCCGTGGGCGAGGACCGACTGGCCATGGCCAATCGTCGATCGCTGCTGGAACGTCTTGCAACTGCGCTCGACCATCCCCGCGTTGATGGTGTTCTAGCAACTGCCGACGTCATCGAAGACCTGCTGCTTCTCGGCCTTCTCGACGGCAAACTCGTCATCGGGTCGATGAACCGGGGTGGGCTGGCGGGAAGTGCCTGGGAACTCGATGACCGCTTCACGGGGTACGACGCACCGCATCTCGACGCCATGGGCTTCGACGGAGGGAAGATGCTCCTCCGCATCGACCCGGGCGACCGTGATACCCGTACCACCCTCGAAGCAGCCAGCCGTGCCGTCACCGACCTGGCCGACCGCTCGTTGATGGCAATGGTCGAGCCCCTGCCGGCGCGTCGAACCGCCACGGGTGCCGTCACCATCTCCCGAGACGCTGACGACCTCGTCCATGCGATCGCCGTGGCGTCCGGCATTGGGGCAACCTCGGCTCATACCTGGCTGAAGCTGCCGGTTGTCGATGACATCGAGCGGGTTGTGGCGACAACGACACTTCCTTGTCTCCTCCTTGGGGGTGACCCGGGAGGTGACCCCGATGCCAAGTACGAAGGGTGGCAACGTGCCCTGCAAATTCCACAGGTGCATGGTCTTGTCGTGGGAAGGGCCTTGCTATATCCCGAGGACGGCGATGTAAGAACGGCCGTCAAACGCGCCGCCCAATTACTCGAAGGAGGACGCCATGACTAGACGTTTCTATCCAGCACCGCCCAGTGGCAGTGAGATGACCGCTGTGGATATCACCGCATCCATGGCCGGGTGGCAGTACTCGGGCTTGCGTGTCTTGCGCCTGGCGGCGGGCACTACTCATGAGCTCACCACCGGGACCACCGAAATGGCGATATTGCCCCTCTCCGGCGGCATGAGGGTCGAGGTGGAATCACACGTATTCCGCCTCGAGGGGAGGACCGGCGTTTTCACCGCAGTCACCGATTTCGCCTATGTGCCCATCGACGCGGACATCCGAATAACAACCCAAGGGCCGTGCGAGATCGCCCTCTGCACCGCCGTTGCCACTCGGCGCATCGACCCGTATCGAGTTGCCGCTCAGGACGTCCGGGTCGAGGTCAGGGGAGGAGGTTCCGGGACCCGCCAAATCAATAACTTTCTCAGCGCAGACGCGGCCGACGCCGACAAGCTCATCGCCGTGGAGGTGCTGACGCCTGAAGGTAGTTGGTCGTCCTATCCGCCGCACAAACATGACGAGACGAGCGAGGCGGAGATCGAGCTCGAGGAGATCTACTACTTCCGCATCGATGGTGAAGA
Source organism: Acidimicrobiia bacterium (assembly GCA_003230435.1). Classification (GTDB taxonomy): domain Bacteria; phylum Actinomycetota; class Acidimicrobiia; order Spongiisociales; family ZC4RG35; genus SZUA-217. The sequence continues at coordinate 11,377 of QIDW01000379.1, forward strand.
TGGTTTCGGGTTCTTCAGCTGCTACACCGACGACGCCAAGATCGACGACACACTGAGGGTGGGCAACGGTGATGTGTATTTGGTCCCGCGAGGTTTTCACGGTCCTGCCGCCGCTGCGCCGGGACACCACATGTACTACCTCAACGTCATGGCGGGGCCATCTCCAGATAGGGCCTGGCGATTCAGCGACGATCCCCGACACGCCTGGGTTCGCGAGGCCCTGGAGAAACTACCGGGAGATCCACGTCTCCCTATGACCAGCGCGTGACATGACCGACCGTGATTCGGACAGCCCCATCACCGAAGACGAAATCGCCGGCATCTGGCGACGCGCCATCGGGTTTCTTGCCGACCAGGCGCTTCTCGTCATCATCACTCTCATGGTCGCGGGAGTGCTTGGCATCGAGATCGGGGAGGACACCGCCTTGCGGCTACCGGCCGATCTGGTCATCACCAGGGCCATCGCAAGTGCGGTCTACTACATCACATTCACCACCACCCGCGGTCAGACGCCTGGCAAGATGCTCACCGGCACCAGGGTCGTCATGGAGCGCACCGGTCTGATTCCCGGCGTCGGCCCATCGGCGTTGCGATGGGCGGTGCCCGGCATCCCAGAGGCGCCGCAGGGGATCAGTGTCATCGCCTTGTTTGTTCGCGCTTGGTCGCTTGTCGACTACCGGAATCGGGGACTGCACGATAAGGCTGCCAAGACCGTGGTCATCAGACTCGACCGACTCACAGAAGAGCCTTACTCGGAGCCTGCCGAGGAGGAGAGCCGGGGCGAACCCACGGCATGATCTCCCCACGAGCATCGATGACAGGGAGGCGAATCTGGCTGCGACTGGCGGCAACGGTGGCGATCGCCACAGCGCTGTCCGCGACCCTGGCTGCCTGCACGAGATCGGGTTCGGAGGATCCGCCGGGCACAGTTACGATAGAGCTGATCCTCACAGGTCTCCGAAATCCGCGCGGCGTCGCGCTTGACGCAGAGGGTGGTCTCCTGGTGGCCGAGGCCGGGTTGGGAGACGACGCAGGCGACGTCAGGGAGCGATCGGGCAGGCTCACCAGGTTTATCGATCGCAACGGCGACGG
>QIDW01000031.1 GCA_003230435.1 Acidimicrobiia bacterium
CGACCTACTCACAGCCGATCGTCTACAACCCGGATGCAGTGGACCTTCCCGACGACATCTCGTGGGAGGAGATCTTCGACCCCAAGTACGCTGGCCAGTTGTTCGTCACCAGCACACCGGATTCCTTGCTGTTCCCCGTGGCCAAAATGCTCGGCCTGGACATCGAGAACGACGATCTGACCCCTGCGTTCGAGAAGATTGCGACGCTGGCACCCAACATCGTGGCAACCGGCGACGAGGAGGAGTTCATCGCCGGGATGGACAGCGGCGAGATCACCCTCGGTATAACCCTTGTCGCCACGGCTCTCGAGCTCGAAGGCCTGGCTTGGGTCGTCCCCGCCGAGGGAGCGACTGTGCAGCTGGAGTCTCTCTGGGTGCCCGCCAACCTTCCCGACAATGTCACCTACTGGGCCACCGTGTTTGTCAACGAGGTCCTGAGTGCCGACAGCCAGGGCGCTATCGCCGAGTTCATCGGAGAGGGACCGGTGAACCTGAACGCGACGATCCCTGATTTCATGATCGGAGACCCAGCGTTCCCGGCCAGCGAGGAGGACCTCGACAAGTATGCCATCGTTGTCCCGGCCGAAGTGGTGGCTCGTAACAAGGACGCGTGGCAGGCCGCCTACACCGCGGCAATCCAGGGGTAAGGAAAACCGCCATTGACCATTGACCGGCCACCCAACTCCGGATCTCCTGGAGTGGTGGCCGGGCCTTCCGGTGAGTTAGGTTCGGATTCGACGACCCCGATCGTCGAGCTGATCGGTGCTGTAAAGCGTTATGGAGAAGTGGCGGCCATCGACAACGTCGATTTAGCGATCCGCCCTCGGGAGCTGTTCACGCTTCTCGGCCCGTCCGGTTCCGGGAAGACGACGGTGCTCCGGACTATCGCCGGGCTCGTCAGTCTCAGCGAAGGCCGGATTCTCATCGATGGTGTAGACGTTCGGCGTACGCCCACGTACGAGAGGAACATTGGGATGGTGTTCCAGTCCCTGGCCCTGTTTCCACATATGACCGTGTTCGACAACATCGCATTTCCATTGCGAATGCGGCGGCGAGGACGGTCCGAGATCGCAGGGCGGGTCAAGGATGTCCTCGAGATCGTTCGCCTTCCCGATATCGCTGAGCGGCGCGTACAGGAGCTTTCCGGCGGTCAACAACAGCGAGTCGCTCTTGCCCGTTCTCTCGTCTACGACCCGAAGCTGCTCCTCCTCGACGAGCCCCTCGGCGCCCTGGACAGGCAGTTGCGTGAGGAGATGCAGCTCGAGATCGTGCGACTCCACCGGGAAATCGATGTGACGATCATCAATGTCACGCACGACCAGGTGGAAGCGCTGATCTTGAGCGACCGGATTGGGGTCATGCAGGAAGGGCGCATCGTCCAGGTGGGGACCAGCGAGGAGATCTACAGTCGGCCTTCCACCCGGTTTGTGGCCGAATTCATGGGCCGGGCCAACGTCATCGACGGCACGGCACGCCTCGACGGAACGCGCTCGTGGGTGGAGACGGACGGGGGTGTCGCCATCGAGGTCGCCGAGCTGGACAGTGCGCTGGTCGACAAGCCCTGCGCAGCGGTCGTCCGAGCGGAGGATATCGAGATCCATGCCGTCGGGGCGTCACCGGGTGAGGAGTCGACCGGGCTGAGTGGGACCGTGATGCTACGGGCCTTCGAGGGCGAGACTGTCTACTACGAGATCGAGGTTACTGGTATCGGGCGCTCGTTGAAGGTCGCTGCGAGAGTAGGGGCGTTCGATCCCGGTGAACCGGTTCGAGTCGCGTGGGACACCAACCGGGTTACCGTCGTCAGAATGGACGACCGTGCTGGAATCTGACCAGGGTGGTAGGTCGTCGGACGTCCCGTTTGGCTGGCGAATAGTCGACGCTGTCGTCGCGCTCCGGCGCTTTGCCAGGATCGATCGGCTCGAAAGGCTACGGCCCTATATCATGCTCGCCCCGGCTGTGCTGCTCGTGTCCCTGCTTGCGATCGGCCTTCTCTATCTCGGCTGGTTGAGCGCTCACGCCTTCGACGCCTTCCTCTTCGAGCAGGGGCCGTTCTCGTTCGAGCAGTATCGCCGGCTGATCGAACTGCCCTCGGGGCCCTTCTATCGGCAGACCCTTTATCGGACTTTGTGGATCTCGATCTTGGTCACCGTGGTATCACTGGTGATGGGCATGCCGGTGGCCTACTTCATCGTGCGTACCCGGAGCCGGGTATTGCGCGTCGCGACTCTGGTGCTGCTCCTCGTTCCCTTCCTCATGGGCGAGATCGTCCGGGCGTTCGGATGGTTCCTGGTGCTCGGGAACCAGGGCCTGCTGGCATGGGTTCAGTCGTGGTTCGGGTTCTCGGGCGGGATCCTTGGAACCGAGTTGGCGGTCATCGTCGGGATGATGCAGGTGTCCATCCCGCTCGCCACGCTGCTCATCCTTCCGGCGATCACACGCATCCCACCGCTGGGGGCATCCCCATCCCGGGTGTGGCGACATGTGCTCGTTCCCCTCGCTCGTCCCGGCATCGCCGGCGGGGCTGCGGTGGTGTTGCTCCTCAACCTCGCCGAGTTCGACATGCCCGCCATCTTGGGCCTGGGCAGGCTTCCTTTCGTCGCGAACGTCATCCGTGACGTTTACACGTTGCAGGCCAATCTCTACCTCGGCTCGGCCTTCAGCCTGGTCCTGCTGATGATCTCCACGCTCCTGGTGCTCGGCTTGCTCATCGCCGGCGGTGCGCAACGGCGGTCCCGACGAGTCCGGAGCGAAGCTGGTGGGTAGGATGGTGCGCTTCGCGTTGGGGGTCGTTCTAGCTCTGGTCGTCGTCCCTATGGTGATCGTGGTGGTCGCCTCGGTCAGCGCCGGGAGCCGGCTCACGTTTCCGCCACAGGGATTCTCGCTCAGTCCCTACGCCACCCTTCTGGAGAGCACCGTTATTCGCGCCGCCCTGGGTCGTAGTTTGATCGTTGGGTTGATGGTCGTGGCAATAGGGCTCGCCGTGGGCGTGCCCGCCACCATCGCGCTAGTCCGCTACCGTCCCCGGTTCCGCATTGGTTTCGGCGTGTACCTGCTCCTGGGCGTGGCGACACCACTGATCGCAACGGCTTTTGCGTTTCTGGTCCTATACACGCGGGCTGGGGTACTTGGGTCGTTGTGGCCGATCGCGTTGGCAATCACCGTCGCCAACCTTCCCTTTCTGATGTTCTCCGTTGCGAGTGCCCTCACCAACCTCGACACGAGTCTGGAGGAAGCCGCTGCCACGCTCGGAGCCGAAAGCGTACAGACCTTCCTGTTCGTGACACTTCCCGGCATGATGCCCGGCATTCTCTCCGGGACCATCATGATCTTCGTGCTCGGCATCTCCGAGTTCTTGATTTCGCTGCTACTGACGACGATCGATTCCCAAACATTGCCGATCGCCATCTTCGCCAGCTTGCGGGGACCACCGCCTCCGGAGTTCGCCGCTGCCGCAGGGATCTATGTGGTGCTCGCGTCCTTGGTGGTGATCACGCTGACCAGTTTCAAGACGACAGAGCAGTTCTTCTACCGGAACGACTGACCAGCTTTGCTTGCGGTCTAGAGACTGTGTGAGCGGCGTATCTCGGACGTCCTGGCATGGGCATCGAGGCCTTCGGAGCGAGCCAGAACCTCGACATCGGGTCCAAACGCTGCGAGTCCTTCATCTCCGCTCACCTCGACGAATGACGACACAACTACAAAGTCCGCAGACCGGAGCCCCGAGGTGAATCTCGCCGTTCCCATGGTGGGCAACACGTGGTTCGACCCGACCCCATAGTCGCCGAAGGGCACCGGTGTCATTGGTCCGAGAAACGCCGCACCGAAGAAACGCACCTTGCCGAGGAACGCGGCCGGACTCGAGGTGACCACTTCGAGATGTTCGGGTGCGAGGGAATCCACGATGCGTGCTGCATCGTCCTCGTCGGTCGCGGTCAGGAGGGAGGCGTGATCCAGGGCCTTGGTGAGGATGGCGGCCCGTGGTGATCGCCTTGTCTCTTCTTCGAGAAGCTCCCTGACCCTGGCAACCAGCGATTCGTCGAGCGCGATCAGGGTGGCTCTGGCGTCGGGATCATGCTCGGCCTGCGCCGTGAGGTCCACGGCGAGCACCGCCGGATCCGCGGAGCTGTCGGCGACGATGACGAGTTCCGAAGGTCCAGCTAGGCCGTCGATGCCGACCAGGCCGGCGACTTCCTTCTTCGCGGCAGTCACCCACGCGTTGCCGGGCCCGACGATCTTCGAGACGGCCTCAATGCTCTCCGTTCCGTACGCCAGCGCCGCTACAGCTTGAGCCCCGCCCACCCGGAACACGGCATCCACCTCTGCGATCGAAGCCGCCAAGAGCACCTCTGCAGGTACGGTCCCGGATCCTCCCGCCGGAGGAGTGCAGACGACCACCCGGTCCACTCCGGCCACCCGGGCCGGGATGGCGGTCATCAGCACCGTGGACGGATACGCGGCCCTACCGCCAGGCACGTAGCAGCCCGCCGAGTCGAGGGCGTTGACAACCTCACCGAAGCGAACGCCTGCGGACTCGGCCTCCCACTCGGCCGGAAGTTGGCGTTGATGGAGGTCGCGCAGACGCCCGGCCATGTTCTCGAGTGCAGACCGTACGCCGGCAGGAACCTCGGCCCCGGCTTGCTCCCACTCCTCTCGGGGCACTTCGATTCGGCCAGTTATGTCCACTCCGTCGTGCTGCTGGGTGAGCGCGATCAATGCCGCGTCACCCTCGGCTCTCACCCGCCCGCAGATCTCAGCAGCACCGTCTACTACCTCGGGGGCGAGCACGGTGCGAGCAGGGGTCGGGACGACCGATGGGTCTCGTTCGTCTCTCACGCTCATCGGCCGGGATACTATGAGGCTGCGGAGGTCAGGTCATCCTGTCCGGAATGGTCGTATGGCTCTCCCGGGGCCCTCGGGGCCAGTTGGTCGCTGGGGATTCCAAGGGCAGCCGAGGCGATTTGCCGGCCGATGCCTTCGAAGTCGTCTTCGATGAGGCAGCAGGTGACGCGGATGTGGTCCTTCGCGGGAGTCTCCACGTTGAACGGTAACCCGGCGGCAACGCCAACACCCTGTGCTGCCAGCGCGAGCATCGCTTCGCGCTCTGACTCAACCGTGACCCAGAGATTGAGCCCATCACGACCGCTCCATTCAACGTTGAACCTGTCGAGTTCGGCCGCAAGGGCCAAGCGACGCACGCAGTAAGTTTGGCGTGCCGTCTCAACGCTGGCCTTCGCGGAGTCACTCGTGAGGAGGCCAAGAAGAACCGTTTGCAGCAAGCGGCTTGTCCATCCCGGGCCGAGCCTGCGGCGGTTGGCGAGGTTCGTCATGACCCCTGGTGGTCCGCTGAGAGCGGCTAAACGGAGATCGGGGCCATGAGACATGGAGAAGCTCTTGATGTGGATAGTGCGTTCCGGTAGCCACCTACCCAGCGAAATAGTCGGTGCCATCGAGACGTCTCCCGCGTGGTCGTCCTCCACGACCGTCACCCCCGGGTGAGGCTCGAGGATTTCGGCTAGTGCCTCTGCCCGATCGTACGTCATGCTCGCACCTGTCGGGTTTTGCGACCGGGGTTGGAGCAGAAGGAGTGTTGGCTCGCTGAGAAGAGCAGACCGCAGCGATTCCGGCTCGAGTCCGTAATCATCGAGCGCGACAGGAATCGCTTGTCCCCCATGAGTTTCGATCAGATCGAGTATCGAGAAAAAGCTAGGATCGGCGAGCGCGACGCGTTCACCCCATGTGAGGGTCGAGCCAAAGGTCCGGTCGACTGCATCGAGCGCACCATTGACGATGGTCAGATCCTTCGCCAGATACGGCCAGCCGGCCAGAAGCAACTCTCGAAGCTCAGGCACGACCGGATCATCGAGGTAGCTGGTCAGCGACACCGTCTCGATCGCCGATGCCAGCTCGGGACCAATATCCGGAATCAGCTCCGGATCGGGCATGCTGGTGGTGAGGTCGAGGGGGTAGCGAGCCACGCGAGATTGTCGTCGACTCAGCGCCGCCTTCACGGTCCTTTCCTGGCCGGAGACGAAGGATCCCGCTCTGCCCCTTGTCTCGATCAGCCCCACGCCCGCGAGGGACCGCCACGCCAAGCTCACCGTGGTGGGACTCGTCCGCAGCTCGCTTGCGAGCACCCGCACGGTGGGGAGACGCTCACCTGTCTTCAGGTCGCCGGATGAGATGAGCCGACCCACGGCCGAGGCAATTCCTTCCGCCGTTCGGTCCTCCACTGCATCCAGGATCCGATGCATATCAGACATCCCAACCGGCGTCGACGACGATATCGTGGCCGGTGATGTTGCGGGCACCCTCCGACACGAGGAATCCGACGGTCTCGCCGATGTCCTCCTTGTCGACGAAACGGCCGAGGGCCGTCTGCTGGGCGAAATCGGCATAAACCTCATCGAAGGTCTGACCGGTCCGTTCCGCCTTCTCGCCAACGATCTTGTCCATGCGAGGACCGTTGGTGACATTGGGACAGATGTCGTTCACCGTGATGTTGTGCGGCCCGAGCTCGAGGGCAAGAGTCCTCGTGAGACCACGAACCGCCCACTTAGATGACGAGTAGGAGACTCGATTGCGGTAACCGCGCAGGCCCGATGTTCCCGAGATGTTGATGATGCGGCCGTGCTGCCGCTCGATCATGTGGGGAATCACTGCGCGGCAAGGGAGGAATGTTCCTATGACGTTCACATCGAGGACAAACCTGAAGTCTTGGAGGCTTACGTCCTGGGCCGATGTTTCGATCGGGCCAATCACCCCCGCCGTGTTTACGAGAATGTCGATTCGGTCAAGCGTTGCAACGGTGCGATCGACGAGACCTTGCACCTGGTCCTCGTCGGTCACATCACAAGAGATGACCAGGTTCCGACGCCCCGGGTACTGGCGATCCACGGCTGCGCAGTGCTCCTCCAGCGCTCGTGAATCCCTGCCCGAGAACACAATATCGGCGCCTTCCCTGGCAAGCACAGTAGTTATCGCTTCACCAAGTCCCTTGGCGGCACCGGTGACTATCGCGACTTGACCCGACAAAGGACCTTCGTGAGTCCGGTCACCATCCTGATTGGAGTCCGACACTGCCATTTCCCTTTCGAAGTATCTCCTGCAAGCACGGTGGTGGCTTCCGGGTCAGCTGGGCGTCGCACCAATGTGATACTCCGCGTGACATACAAAACCTCTATTGAAACCCTGTTCGTACACTATACGCCAACAAAGAGCCACCAAATAGTCGTCACGCGGCCCACCTAGCTCGGCGAGATCTCTCGTGGTGCTAGCCCGGTGACCTCGCGTTTGTAGGGTGTCACGTCGGCGTCCCCGGTGGGAGCTTCGAGCTCTTCTGCGTACCGACGGCCTTCCCAGACGGCGGCGGCGATTGTGCCCGGGCTGAGAGCGTCACCCACGGCTCGCACACTCTTCAACCCGACGTTTGACCACTCGTCCGCGCGGGCCAGCAGGGCATGTAGCAAATCGTCATCAGGAAGGCGAGCTGTCACGAATACCGCCGCGTCGGCCGTCAGATCGCTCTCCTGACCGGTGAAAGTGCTCGCAACCCGTAGCCCGGTCGCCTGGGATGCCAGAACAGTGGTGGAGCACTCCAAGTCGACGTCGAGATTGAGCAGCTTCGCCTGGATACGGTGCTGTTCCATGGTGTTGGTCGTCCACGACGAAACTGAGACGCCAGGAGTAATCAGAATCACGTCGAAGCCCTCGTTGCGCAGCAGCTCGGCGAGAACGCCTCCCATGTAGTAGTGGTCGTCGTCGAAGATCGCTACTCGATCGCCCTCCGGTCGTATCCCCGTCATGAGATCGTCAGGCGTGAGGATCGGGAGGCGATCCGTCGGGATCGGCAGTGCGTGCCAGCGTCCGACCCCATCGTTTCTCCACGTAGAGCCCGTGGCAACGGCGACATGGTCGAAGTCGTAACCGAAAAGCTCATCGGCCGTCATCGGACTCTCGAAGTAGTGCTCCACGTTGTCCAGTTGGCGAAGTTGCGCCTCCCGATAATCGAGAACGCGGACCCACGCAGACAACCCGGGTAACAGCGCTTCCTTGGCGACCCTGCCGCCGAGCTGACGTGACTGTTCTACCAGGACAACGCGGTAGCCACGCTTGCCTAGCGCTTGGCTCGCTTCGAGCCCGGCCGGTCCGGCGCCTACGACCATGATGGATTCGTCAGCGTGCCTTGGGCGGTAGATCTCCGGGTGCCAGCCCCGCCGCCACTCTTCACCCATGGACGGATTCTGCGTGCAGCGGATGGGCGCCATGGTGAAGTCACCGGAGACACAGATATTGCAGCCGATGCACTCGCGGATGTCTTCGAGGCGGCCCTCTTCGATTTTCTTCGGGAGGTAGGGATCAGCGATGGATGGGCGCGCAGCTCCGATGAAGTCGAGAATGCCCTGCCGGACCATTCTGACCATGGTGTCGGGAGAAGTGAATCGGCCAACGCCGACGACTGGCTTCGACGTGAGCGCTTTGAGGCCTTGCACGTACCCTTCCTGGCTGCCCTCAGCACCGAAGCGCGAGGTGACGCTGTCGTCCTCCCAGCTTCCGAGCACGAAGTCCCATAGGTCAGGGTGCTCGCCGAGCTCGCCGAGAACAGCCTCGATCTCCCCACGGTCGATGCCGCCAGGTCCGAGAAGCTCGTCGATCGTGATGCGGCATGCGACGGCGGCGCGACCATCGACCTCCTCGATCGTGTCTTCGAGGACCTCCCGGAGTAGTCGCATCCGATTCTCGACACTTCCGCCGTATTCGTCAGTCCGCTGGTTGTAGCGCCGGGAGAGGAAGTGATGTATGCCGCCCAGCGCGTGCCCGGCATACACATAGACGAGGTCGAATCCGGCCCGTAGCGACCTTGCGACGGCCTGCCGATGCCACCGGCGAAGATTCGCTATGTCACCTTTGCTCATCGCCCGCGCCTGAACCGGTTCGGCTGTAAAGGTTGCCACGGGGAGGTGGGCCGGGCCCATGGGCGATACACGCGAGTACAAGTTGGGCCCGTTCATCCCGTTGTAGACCAATTCGATGCCAGCAAGGGCGTCGTAGTCATGAACCCGCTCGACCATCCGCTCGAGGGCCGGGATGTCCTGGTCGTCCCATATCCGAGCCTCGATGAATGGCGTGATCTCCGACGAGTAGTGGATCTCGGCCTGCTCGGTGCAGATGACCGCCCAGCCACCTTGCGCCTTTACGGCTCTCATCTCCGCGTGTGCTGTGACATCCCGGTAACCCATGCCGTTGCAATGAGGCACTTGGAAGAATCGATTCTTGGCTGTGACCGGGCCTATCTCGACAGGCTCAAACAGCACGTCGTACCTCGGGTCACGCATGCCTAGTGTCCTGAGTCTGTGTTCGGTTGTCGGCCTCGCGCAGAGCTCGCCACACCTTCTCCGGCCGCATCGGCAGTTCCGTCAATCGGATGTCGGCCGCATCAGCTATCGCATTGGCGATGGCAGCGGCGCTGGGCCCGATGGGAGGTTCGCCGATCCCGCGAGCACCGAAAGGTCCCAGGCCCTCTCCCGATTCGAGGACGATGGCCTCGAGCTCCGGGAGGTCGGCGGCGGTCGGGATCAGGTACTGGAAGAGGGCTCCTGACATGTTGACGCCGTCTTCGAGCACCACCTCTTCGGAGAGGGCCTGTCCGATCCCTTGCACTGCACCGCCAAGAATCTGACCTCGAACGCTCATTGGATTGATGGCTCGGCCGACATCGTGCGCGGCGATGTAGCGCAGCAGGCGAACTTGGCCGGTCCGAGTGTCGATCTCGACGTCGGCGAGATGTGTCCCGAACGTGAAGTCCGGAAGAAGTCTGGGCGTGTCGAGATCCTTCACTACCGGCGAGCCAGTGGGGCCGAAGAACGTGTGGTGTACGAAGGTCGTTATGCCGCGAGCGAGAGCGCCTGCGAGGACCTGCGTGATCGGGAGGTCGATATCGGCGGATCGCACGTGGCCATCGACCATACGCAATGACTCCACCGGTAGGCCCTCCTCTGCCGCAACAGTCGCAAGGAGCTTGTCTCGAAGCTCGACGGCACCGTCGTGGACCGCGTTGCCGGACATGTACAGCATCCGGGTGGCCGTGGTGGTACCCGCCCGAGGGGTTCTTGCGGAGTCACCGAAGT
>QIDW01000311.1 GCA_003230435.1 Acidimicrobiia bacterium
GCAGTCGCGACCAGGTCATCGCCGCCGGTAACGAGGCTGATGGGTGTTCCGAGCAGTTCCTCAGCCCTGGATTCGACAACCCTCGCGGCATCATCCATCGAAACCCCCGATAGGTCTACGCCGGCAAAAGTTACGTTGCCGGCCACGGTTGAGCCCTCTATGGAAAGGTAATTCGACCATGCCAAAGCGGCCGTGAAGAAGAGCAGCGCAGCAGCGGCGGCTCCCCACGGCCAGAGTTGATGCGGAGCCTTGTGCCTGGCCACGTTCCGTTCACAATAAGGGAGCCGGCCGGCTCTGTTGATCATTTGGAAGAATGTCGGCGGCCCGTCTGTTGAAGGATGCGTGAGACGACAGGCCGAGCAGCAACATCTCGATTGGCTGGCCCGATCGTTCGGACGCCCCGACTATGCGCCTCTTTCACCTGCTGACGTCGACCTGCTCCGCGATGTGGGCGAGGTCGTCTCCAAATACCCCGGAACTCACCTGTTCAAGGAAGACGCTCCGGCAGATGCCGCCTACCTCATCGAAACGGGAGAGGTTGAGGTCTATCGCGGCGAAGGTGCAACGAGACGTGTTGTCTCACGAGTAGGCCCTGGGTCGGTACTCGGAGACATTGCGATGTTTGGCGACACGCCCTATATCTCGTCGGCGAGAGCTGTTGGACCGGTCCGAGCCTTCCGATTTGAGCGCACCCGTTTGCTGCCAGAGTTGGCGCGACACCCGGCGGTTTGCCTGCGGTGGCTCGTCGCCGGACTGCGCCAGCTCGAAGGAACTCAGAGGAGAGTCATCAGACTGATGCACAAGACTGTCCTCGGCCAGGTCGCCGATTTGCTTGTTGAGGAAGGGGAGAGACGTTCGGAGGTGAATCTCTCCCAGGCTACGATTGCCGCACTCCTCGGAGTCAGCAGGCAGTCCGTCAACGAGGCGCTCGGGAGACTCCGTGATCAGGGTGCCGTCGAGACGGGATACCGGAGCATCCGCATCCTCGACACGTCCAAATTGGAAGCGATCGCCGGGTCCTGAGGTCGGCCCTTGACTCGTTTCGCGGATTTGCGATAGGATGTAGATCAGTCCCTCGGGACCCGAATTGCTCTTGTGGATATCGCCACGAGGGCCAGTTCGACAGCTTAAAACTCGATTGGGGACATGCTGACGCGTCTGTTAGCATGTTCTTTCTTGCGTCACTCCCAATTTCACCACCTCAAGGAGGCACCTCTTGGCTTCGCGCGTGGCTGAGCGCTTCTCATTCGGGAAGATTCCCGAAGTACTACCCCTACCGGACCTCATTGCTGTACAGCACGAATCATTCCAGTGGTTCCTCGACGAAGGGCTTCGTGAGATCTTCAACGAGATCAGCCCGATCGAGGATTTCACTGGGTCGCTCGCGCTCGAACTGACCAACCACCGCTTCAACGAACCGGTGATGAGCCTCGAAGAGGCCAAAGAGCGCGATGCCAACTATGCGCGACCCTTGTTCGTCACCGCCCGATTCATGAATCGGGGTACCGGCGAGATCAAGGAGCAGCAGGTCTTCCTCGGCGACTTTCCGATCATGACCGACAAGGGCGTCTTCATCATCAATGGCACCGAGCGGGTCATCGTCTCACAACTCGTGCGGTCTCCCGGCATCTACTTCGACGTTTCAAAGGACAAGACATCGGACAAGATGATCTACTCGGGGAAGGTCATTCCGGGACGTGGCGCATGGCTCGAATTCGACACGGATAAGAAGGACACCATCGGCGTCCGGGTCGACCGCAAACGGCGCCAATATGTATCGGCGTTCCTCAAGGCCCTCGGAATCGCAGAGACCGACGAGGAAATCCTCGAGATGTTCGGACACTCCGAGTCGATCAAGAACACGATCGAAAAGGACACGGCTGCTGATAAGGACGAGGCACTTCTCGACCTCTACCGGAAGCTGCGCCCCGGTGAGCCGACAACCGTCGAGTCGGCGCGTGGTCTGATTCAGACCTTGTTCCGGAACCCGAAGCGTTACGACCTCACGCGGGTTGGTCGGTACAAGATGAGCCAGAAGTTCAACGAGGAGGCACCCAAGGACTACCGCGCCGAGGGCCTTCAGCTGTTGCGCGATGAGGACATCCTCGATGCCATCCGCTACCTCGTGGCTCTTCATGCCGGCGAGCTGACGATGGACACGCACCAAGGTAACGAAGTGCAGATCAGCACCGACGACATCGACCATTTTGGCAATCGCCGCATCCGCACTGTTGGTGAGTTGGTTCAGAACCAGGTCCGGGTTGGCCTCACTCGGCTGGAGCGGGTCGTCCGCGAGCGGATGACAACCCAGGATCCAGATGCGATCACACCGCAGAGCCTGATCAACATCCGCCCTGTTACCGCATCGATCAAAGAGTTCTTCGGCACAAGCCAACTGAGCCAGTTCATGGACCAGCCCAACCCTCTCGCCGGGCTCACCCACCGTCGCCGTTTGTCGGCGCTCGGTCCGGGTGGTCTTTCTCGTGAGCGTGCCGGATTCGAGGTTCGAGACGTTCACCCGTCCCACTACGGCCGGATGTGCCCGATCGAGACGCCTGAAGGCCCAAACATTGGACTCATCGGTTCTCTCGCCTCATACGCACGGGTAAACGACTTTGGTTTCATCGAGACCCCCTACCGCAAGGTGGAGGCCGGGAAGGTCACCAAGAAGATCCACTACCTGACGGCCACCGAGGAAGAGCGTTTCGTCATCGCACAGGCGAACGCACCCCTGAAAGAAACCGGTGTTTTTGTCAACAAGCGTGTTCTGGTACGTCGTGCCGGTGGCGAGGTTGAGTACATCGAGGCAAAGAGCGTCGACTACATGGACGTCTCTCCAAAGCAGATTGTCTCGGTCTCCACTTCTCTGATCCCCTTCCTCGAACACGATGACGCCAACCGTGCCCTCATGGGTTCAAATATGCAGCGTCAGGCGGTACCTCTGCTCACCTCCGAGGCGCCCCTGGTTGGAACAGGCGTCGAGCGTCGCGCGGCCCAAGACTCCGGCGACATGGTTGTTTCGACGGTTGCCGGCGAAGTCGTCGAAATCAGCGGTGACGAGATCGTTGTCAAAGCGAGTGACAACAACCAGAAGCACACGTTCGTCCTCAACAAGTTCAACCGATCGAACCAGGGCACATGCATGAATCACAAGACCATCGTCCGGGAGGGCGACAAGGTCAAGGTAGGCGATGTCCTCGCCGACGGCCCGTCTACTGAGCGCGGCGAGCTCGCACTTGGTCGCAACCTCCTGGTCGCCTTCATGCCATGGCAGGGTCTCAACTTTGAGGACGCCATCATCATCAGCCAGCGTCTTGTCAAGGATGACGTACTGACCTCAGTCCACATCGAGGAGCATGAACTCGATGCTCGGGACACCAAGTTGGGCGCCGAGGAGATCACGAGGGACATCCCCAACGTCCCAGAGGAGGTCCTTGCCAACCTCGACGAGCAAGGCATCATCCGCGTCGGAGCCGAGGTAGGACCCGGTGACTACCTGGTTGGAAAGGTCACCCCGAAGGGTGAGACCGAACTGACACCGGAGGAGCGTCTTCTCCGTGCGATCTTCGGTGAGAAGGCCCGCGAGGTTCGTGACACCTCACTCAAGGTGCCTCATGGCGAAACAGGCAAGGTCATCGACGTCAAAGTGTTCAGGCGAGACGATGGATACGAGCTTCCACCTGGTGTCAATGAGCTGGTGCGGGTCTACGTCGCTACCCAGCGCAAGATCTCAGAAGGCGACAAGCTCGCCGGGCGCCACGGCAACAAGGGCGTCATATCCAAGGTCCTCCCTGAGGAGGAGATGCCGTTTCTCGAGGATGGCACGCCCGTGGACATCATCCTGTCCCCTCTCGGTGTTCCGTCTCGAATGAACCTGGGTCAGATCCTGGAAACGCATCTCGGCTGGGCCGCCGCGCAGGGATGGGAGCCGTTCAAAGGCGCGTCACCAGCTTCGGTCGGCGTCAAACCTTGGACCAACACTGCGACCCCCGTGTTCGACGGTGCCAAGGAAGACGAGATCATGCAGGTCATCGCAAGCGCCCACCCGAATCGCGACGGGATCCGTCTTGTTGGCGACGATGGCAAGGCCACCCTCTATGACGGCAGGTCGGGCGAGCCCTTCGACACCCAGGTCACGGTCGGGTACATCTACGTGCTCAAGTTGGTTCACCTCGTCGACGAGAAGATCCACGCCAGGTCGACCGGCCCCTACAGCATGATCACCCAGCAGCCCCTCGGCGGTAAGGCTCAGTTCGGTGGCCAGCGGTTTGGTGAAATGGAGGTCTGGGCCCTCGAGGCCTACGGCGCCGCATACGCGCTCCAGGAGCTTCTGACCATCAAGTCTGACGATGTCCAGGGCCGGGTGAAGGTCTACGAGGCAATCGTCAAGGGAGACAACATCCCCGAACCAGGCATTCCGGAGTCTTTCCGGGTCCTGATCAAGGAGATGCAGAGTCTCTGCCTCAACGTCGAGATGCTCTCGGCCGGTGAGGAAGTCGAGCTCAAGGAGCTCGAAGAGGAGACATACAGGTCGGTCGAGACTCTCGGCATCGACCTCAGCCGCCCGGAGCGTCCGGATTCCGACTAGGAGCCCGTTGAACAATGCATGTCACTCATCTCAACGACCAATCATCACCACTCGCGGTGTCCTCGGCTTCGCCATTCCGCCACAAGGAGTGGCGAAACCTCGTCCTTGCGAGTGGCGCGCCTGGCCGCCGATCTGCGCAACGGCATTATTCAACAGACTCCTAGGAGCCCCAAAGATTTATGGCACAGCAACTATTTGATGAACTAAAGATCGGCCTTGCCTCCAGCGATCAGATTCGCGCCTGGTCCTATGGAGAGGTCAAGAAGCCCGGAAACGATCAACTACCGAACCCTTCGCCCGGAGAAAGAAGGTTTGTTCGACGAGCGCATTTTCGGTCCCCAGCGGGACTGGGAGTGTTACTGCGGCAAGTACAAGAGGATCCGCTACAAGGGGATCATCTGTGAACGCTGCGGCGTCGAGGTAACTCGCTCCAAGGTTCGCCGTGAGCGCATGGGTCACATCGAATTGGCTGCACCGGTTACCCACATCTGGTTCTTCAAGGGTGTCCCCAGTCGTCTCGGCTACCTGCTTGACATGTCGCCCAAAGAGATGGAGAAGGTCATTTACTTCGCCAGCTACATCATCACCTCGGTTGATGACGAGCGACGCCAGAAGGACCTCCCCGAGCTCGAAGAGACCATGGGTGAGGAGATCGAGGTCGTCAAGGCGGAATTCCAGGAGTGGCACGAGGTGCGTCTCGAGGCCCTTGAAGACGAGCTCGAGCGCATGGAAGAAGGCGGCGCCAAGACTCAAGAGATCAACGCTCGCCGCAAAGAAGTCGACAAGGAGATCAAGGAGCGCCAGGAGCGGTCCGACCGCGAAATCGAGTTGATCGAGGAAGCGTTCGAAACTTTCAGCAAGTTCGGCCCGAAGCAACTCGTCGAGTCCGAGCAACTCTGGCGGGAGATCTATTTCCGCTACGCCGACTATTTCGAGGGCGGTATGGGTGCCGAGGCCGTGAAGTCTCTGCTTCTCAATCTCGACCTCGATGCGGAGATGGAGCGTCTCGATACCGACCTCAACGGGGGATCGCAGCAGCGGCGCCAGCGCGCCACCCAGCGCATGAAGGTCGTCAAGCCTTTCTGGGAAGGCCAGAACCGTCCCCAGGACATGATCCTCGAGACCGTCCCGGTTATCCCGCCCGATCTTCGCCCGATGGTCCAACTCGACGGTGGCCGATTCGCGACCTCCGACCTGAACGACCTCTACCGCAGGGTGATAAACCGGAACAACCGTCTCAAGAGGCTGCTTGACCTCGGTGCTCCGGAGATCATCGTCAACAACGAGAAGCGAATGCTTCAAGAGGCCGTGGACGCTTTGTTCGACAACGGCCGCCGTGGTCGTGCGGTGACCGGTCCGGGCAATCGTGCCCTCAAGTCGCTGTCCGACATGCTCAAGGGCAAGCAGGGTCGCTTCCGTCAGAACCTCCTTGGAAAGCGCGTCGACTACTCGGGCCGTTCGGTCATCGTTGTCGGTCCCGACCTCAAGCTGCATCAGTGCGGCCTGCCCAAGATCATGGCGCTCGAGTTGTTCAAGCCTTTTGTCATGAAACGACTGGTCGATCTCGATCTTGCTCAGAACATCAAGGCCGCCAAGCGAATGGTGGAGCGTCAGCGCCCCCAGGTGTGGGACGTTCTGTCCGACGTGATCCAGGAGCACCCGGTTCTTCTCAACCGTGCTCCCACATTGCACCGTCTTGGCATCCAGGCTTTTGAGCCGGTGCTGATCGAGGGCAAGGCGATTCAGATCCACCCGCTGGTGTGTGAGGCTTTCAACGCCGACTTCGACGGCGACCAGATGGCCGTCCACCTTCCGTTGTCGGCGGAGGCCCAGGCTGAGGCGAGGGTCCTCATGCTCTCGAGCAACAACGTGCTCTCACCTGCGTCCGGGCGGCCGATCGTCACCCCCAGCCAGGACATGGTCATCGGCATCTACTATCTCTCAGAGTTCGTTGAAGACGGAAAAGGCGCCGGCCGTCACTTCTCCGACTTAGACGAGGCCGTAATGGCCTACGAAATCGGTGAGCTGTCGCTGCATGCTCCGATCAAGATTCGTCTCGGGGAGTTGGCCGGAGAGCCGGCTTTGCACCATGACCTGAAGCAGACGCTTGGTCTGTTGTTGAACGACGAGCCATTTGATGCCGGGTCTCCTGCTGAGACAACTCTCGGTCGAGCTCTTCTCAATGAGGCCCTGCCTGAGGGGTTCCCCTTCATCGACTCGGTCGTGATCAAGTCTGATATCAAGCTTCTCGTCGAAGTCATCATCGAGCGTTACCCGCGTTCAGCGGTGGCCGACACGCTCGACCTGATCAAGGAGCTTGGTTTCCGATACTCGACCAAGGCTGGTTTGACAATTGCTCTCGATGACGTCCGGACACCTGGAGACAAGGCGCAGATCCTCGCCCCATTTGAGGACAGGGCTGAGAAAGTTCAGAACCTCTTCGCCAAGGGTGTGGTCACAGACGACGAACGTCGTCAGGAACTGATCGAGATCTGGACTGAGGCCACCGAGAAAGTGACCGAGGCCATGAAGGTGGGTCTCAAGTCCGAGCAGTTCAACTCGCTCGACATGATGGTCGGGTCCGGTGCTCGCGGAAATATGATGCAGGTCCGTCAGATCGCCGGTATGCGTGGTCTTGTGGCCAACCCAAAGGGTGACATCATCCCGCGGCCGATCATCTCGAACTTCCGTGAAGGTCTGTCGGTGCTCGAATACTTCATCTCAACCCACGGTGCACGTAAGGGTCTGGCCGACACTGCTCTGCGTACTGCCGACTCGGGCTATCTGACTCGACGTCTGGTGGATGTCTCCCAGGAGATGATCATCCTGGAAGAGGATTGTGAGACCGATCGCGGCATCGTGATCAGCGTGAACGATGAGCGCGGCGAGAAGATCCGTAACCTCCGCTCTCGCATCTTCGGACGCGTTCTCGCGGATGACCTCAAGGAGGGCCGCAGTCTCGTCGCGACGGAGGACAACAAGAAGCTCCGTGCCGGCACCCTTATCGGGACCAAGGAGCTGCACGCCGTCGGCGGTGCTGACGTTGAAACGGTTCGGGTCCGCTCCCCGCTGACCTGCGACACACGTGGTGGTGTCTGCCAGGCGTGTTACGGACTGTCGTTGGCTACAGGCAAGATCGTCGAGCTTGGGGAGGCTGTTGGAATTATGGCCGCCCAATCGATCGGTGAGCCGGGTACTCAGCTCACCATGCGTACCTTCCACACCGGAGGGGTTGCCGGTGATGACATCACCCATGGTTTGCCCCGCGTTGTGGAGCTTTTCGAGGCTCGCACTCCCAAGGGCAAAGCCGTGATGTCTGAGTTGACCGGGGAGGCCCAATACGTCGATGACGAAGAGGGCCGACGCATCGTGGTCACTGCGGGTGAGGATGAGGCCGTCTACCCGATCTCACGCTTCGCGAAGCTTCGTTTCACCGAGAGCAACGGGGTTGAGGCAGGCGAACAGCTCACCGAAGGCCCGCTGGACCCGAAAGAAGTCCTCGAGATCCGCGGTGTCCGGGCCACTCAGCAATACCTGGTCGATCAGGTCCAGGAGGTATACCGCTCACAGGGTGTGGAGATCCACGACAAGCACATCGAAATGATCGTGCGTCAGATGCTCCGCAGAGTACGAGTGGTTTCTCCCAACGAGTCCGACTTCCTACCAGCAGCGCTGGTTGATGATCAGAGGTTCCGGGACACGAACAAGGAACTGGTCAGCGATGACAAGCGCCCCGCGGAGGGACGTCCTGAGTTGATGGGTATTACCAAGGCTTCCCTTGCTACCGACTCATGGCTCTCTGCTGCTTCGTTCCAAGAGACGACCCGTGTGCTCACCGATGCGGCCATCCAAAGCCGGTCGGACTTCATGCGGGGGCTCAAGGAGAATGTGATCATCGGTCAACTGATCCCGGCCGGTACCGGGGCTACTCAGTACCAGATGCTTCAGCCGTCGCTACCAGGTGCCACCACGGTGGCCAGCCTTGGTCTTCTTGGTGAAGGTGGCCGTGCTCCCGTCGATGACGAGGGTCTACCCGATGATCCCGCCGAATGGCTGGCCTCTTTGGGCAACTCGTCGCCGGAACCCGAAGAGGAATAAACCCGAAACCTCAGCTTCTCCGGCTCACATATGGGCCGGATCAGCTCAGGTATGTAGAAAAGAGGCCGCCCCCACCGGCGAAATGCCTCGAATCGTGAAGGTGCTACTCTGTTATGCCTGGCCGGTTGATCCGGTCGATTTGGTACGCGCGACGGCGGATAAGTAGAATCTGTCATTGTTCCCCGGCTCCTCTGGCGAGGGCCCCTTGGGAACGAGCCGGGTGCTGTACAGCACCCGGTACGCAAAGTTTCACAACGGGAACGGCGTTTGGGGTGCGCCCCACGCCGCTTCCCCGCGTAGGGAGCACAATGCCGACGATTGAGCAGCTTGTCCGCGAGGGCAGGAAGCCAAAACAGAAGAAGGCGAAGACAGCAGGTCTTGCCGGCGCCCCGCAACGACGCGGCGTCTGCACCCGTGTCTACACCGTCACTCCGAAGAAGCCGAATTCGGCCCTCCGGAAGGTTTGTCGCGTCCGTCTCTCATCGGGCATTGAGATCACCGCATACATCCCCGGTGAGGGCCACAACCTCCAGGAGCACAGCATCGTGCTCGTACGTGGAGGGCGTGTCCGCGATCTTCCAGGTGTTCGTTACAAGGTGATCCGTGGCACTCTCGACGCGTCCGGTGTTGCCGACCGCAAGAAGTCGCGTAGCCGTTACGGCACCAAGAAGGATTCATAGTGCACCGCCTCGCCGATCCGCTGACCTTTCGCCGGACAGGAGTGCGCCTGGCGGCGTCCTCGGTCTCGACGCACCGCGTCGGGTGCGCCTTCGTCCTGCGTTCTACCCAGCCACCCGCCTGTCTCGCCGAAGGGTGCGACCGGACCAACGAGACGGAGCACTGATGCGAAGAGCACCAGCCCAGAAGCGCAAGGTAGATCCAGATCCGGTTTTCCGCAGCGCCCTCGTCAGCCAGGTCATCAACAAAGTCCTTTTGAAGGGGAAGAAGGACCTGGCTCGTTCCATCGTCTACGACGCACTCGAGACTGTCGAGCAGCGCACCAGTCAGGACCCGACCGTGGTCCTCAAGCGTGCGGTCGACAACATCAGGCCAGCGGTCGAAGTTCGGTCCCGCCGTGTCGGCGGAAGCTCCTATCAGGTGCCGATCGAGGTCTCTTCACGACGATCAAACAGTCTTGCAATTCGTTGGCTTGTTTCCTTCGCCCGCAAACGCAGGGAGCCGGAAATGTCTCTTCGTCTTGCCAACGAGATCCTTGACGCCTCCAATAACACCGGAGCGGCAGTCAAACGCAAAGAAGATGTCCACAAGATGGCGGAGTCCAACAAGGCCTTCGCCCATTACCGATGGTGAACGCGGGCCACAAGGCGACCTGACGGTCGCGGTGGCCCGTCTGCAGTTCGCTAGGCGAACTGCGCCGCACAAGACCAAGACCTACCCGAACGTTCCAGGAAGGCGGGGACTCGAAACCTCCGAGGCCCGAACCACCGGACGAGGGACGTTCACAACCGAATAGCGAGCCGGAGTAAACGAGAAGTTGAGCAACGAAAACGCGCTGCATCACCTGCGCCAGGTGCCACTGAGCCGGACCCGAAACATCGGGATCATGGCTCATATCGACGCGGGCAAAACCACCCTGACCGAGCGCATCCTCTATTACACCGGCCGTAACTACAAGATTGGTGAAGTCCACGAGGGCTCCGCAACCATGGACTGGATGGAGCAGGAGCAGGAGCGTGGCATCACGATCACTTCTGCCGCCACCACCTGCGTCTGGCACGACCACTGGATCAACATCATCGATACCCCGGGTCACGTCGATTTCACCGTTGAAGTCGAGAGGTCCCTTCGTGTTCTCGATGGCGCCGTTGCCGTGTTCGACGGTGTTGCTGGTGTCGAGCCGCAGTCCGAGACCGTTTGGCGCCAGGCCGACCGTTATGGGGTTCCCCGAATCTGTTTCATCAACAAACTCGACCGCACCGGCGCAGACTTCTACTACGACGTCGACTCCATCGTCGAACGTCTCGATGGCAAACCCCTTGTCATGCAGCTACCCATCGGAACTGAAGCTGATTTCGTCGGCCTCGTTGACCTCGTCGAGATGAGAGCCCACGTCTGGAAGGGCGATGACGGCAAGCATTGGGATACCACTGATATCCCTGGCGACCTGGTGGACAAGGCCTCCGAGTACCGCGAGAAATTACTCGAGACTGTCGCAGAGACCTCCGAAGAACTTCTCGAGGCGTATCTCGAAAACGGCGATCTCACCTCGAAGGAGATTCAGTCCGGCGTACGCGACGGAACTCTCGCCGGCAAATTCACCCCAGTCTTCTGCGGATCAGCCTTCAAGAACAAGGGCGTCCAACTTCTTCTCGATGCCATCGTTGCCTACCTTCCCAGCCCGTCCGACCTGCCCGCCATCGTCGGATTCAAGCCGGGCGACGAGGACGTCGAGATGGTGCGAAATCTCAATGACGCCGAGCCGTTCAGCGCCCTCGCCTTCAAGATCATGACCGACCCTCACGTCGGAAAACTCACCTACTTCCGCGTCTACTCGGGTCATATGTCCCGGGGTGACACCGTTCTGAATTCCACGACGGGCAAGAAAGAGCGGATAGGTCGCCTCCTCCGGATGCACGCCAATAGCCGCGAGGACATCGAAGACATCTTTGCCGGGGACATCGTCGCCGGAATCGGCTTCAAGGGGACCACCACAGGCGACACTCTCTCGGCTGTGGACTCTCCGATCCAGCTCGAGTCGATGGAGTTTCCAGCTCCCGTGATTTCGGTGGCCATCGAGCCCAAGACGAGGTCGGACGAAGAGAGGCTCTCGTCGTCGCTTCACCGCCTTTCGGAAGAGGACCCCACCTTCCTGGTCAGATCCGACGAAGAGACCGGGCAGACGATCATCTCGGGCATGGGTGAACTCCACCTCGAAGTGTTGGTGGATCGCCTTCTCCGCGAATTCAGGGTCGATGCGACTGTCGGCAAGCCAGAGGTTGCCTATCGCGAGACAATTCGCAAGGGCATCGAGAAGGTTCTCTACAAACACGTCAAGCAGAGTGGTGGCAGGGGTCAGTACGCCCATGTGGTCATCAACCTGGAGCCCACGGGTCCAGGTGGCGGCTACGAGTTCGTCGACAAGATCAAGGGTGGCTCCGTCCCCCGCGAGTTCATTCCGTCGGTTGACGCCGGAATCGAATCTGCCCTCGACCAGGGAATCCTCGCTGGTTACCCGCTGGTTGACGTCCGGGCCATCCTCACCGATGGTTCGTCGCACGATGTCGACTCGTCGGAGATGGCCTTCAAGATCGCCGGGTCGATGGTCCTCCAGGACGCCGCTCGCAGAGCAGGCGTCAAGCTGCTCGAACCTGTGATGGACGTCGAGGTGACCACACCCGAGGAGTACATGGGTGACGTCATAGGCGACCTCAATGGCCGTCGCGGCAAGGTCGAGGGGATGAACCAGCGAGGAAACAGCCAGGTCATCAATGCCCAGGTCCCCATGTCGGAGATGTTCGGTTACGCCACCGATCTGCGTTCCAAGACGCAGGGGCGTGCCACATACTCAATGCAATTCAATTCATATCAGGACGTGCCGGAGGCGATCGCCACCGAAATCGTGGCGCATCGTCGTGGTGAGGCGTGATGAAATCACGTTCCGCCCTGATGAAATCAGGCCGGGCCTGAGGGTTAGAGACTAGGAAAGAGATAGAGGAGCGGAGGTTATGGGTAAGGCGAAGTTTGAGCGTACGAAGCCGCATGTGAATGTTGGGACTATGGGTCATATTGATCATGGGAAGACGACGTTGACTGCTGGGTGTTGTCGGAGCGGGTTGGTGGGGATAACGAGTTTATGGAGTTTGGGGATATTGATAAGGCTCCTGAGGAGCGGGAGCGGGGTATCACTATTTCGATTTCTCATGTGGAGTATGAGACGTCGGCTCGTCATTATGCGCATGTGGATATGCCTGGTCATGCTGATTACATCAAGAA
>QIDW01000094.1 GCA_003230435.1 Acidimicrobiia bacterium
ACGTTTCGAAGGCGGAGCCGGCGTTGCCTTCGGCGATGCCGGCGAAAGTGGCCACTACGTCCGCTGCCTTCAGCTCCGTGCCGTCGAAATAGGTCACACCCTGACGCAGATTGAACGTCCAGACGTCGTTGGTGGCGTTGGCCTCCCAGCTCTCCGCCAGCACCGGGACAGTGTTCAGCTCAGCGTCAGAGAAAACCAGGTACTGACCGGTCTGACCGAACATGGTCAAACCACCCTCATCATTGATCAGCACCGGTTCGATCCCCACGGCGGGAGCCGGGATGGCCGCTCGCACCGTGACAGGTCCTGCCGGCGTAGCGGTTGTGGTTGGGCCAGCAGCGGTTGTCGCGGGGCCTGGTGCGGTTGTCGCGGCGCCAGCGGCAGTAGTGGTAGCCGCTGTTGTCTCCGGTGAGCAGGCTGCGACCAGGATTCCCAGGGAAGTCAGGGAAACGCCGGCGAGGGTGCCACAGGGTGCCACGGCGGATGAACTCCCTGCGAGTGATCTTCCCGTACGAGTACTCGTCAATCAGGTGGTTTTGGACCTCGCTGGACTGTCGGCGTATGGCGTCTGCGCGCTCCTGATCCGCTCGCTTCTTTGCTCTATCCCTCATAGTCGCTCCTTCCGGGTGCGCGAGGACAGGAACAGATCTCTCCCGGGGACGCCTCTCGCAGTTCCTGGGACCCTACACCGCCCATCCAACGCCCGCCGTGACGATCGCATAGGGGTTCGTCACCGAACGGCCCACCGAACGTGGACAGTGGGGGGAGCACGGAATATCAGACCGTCGGTCTCCTGGACTGGAAAAGGATCTGGCTGCAGATCATGCAGTTGATCGAGCACAGCATCGACGGCAGCTCTCGCCTCGACTCGGGCGAGATGGATGCCGAGACAAGCATGCGGGCCGCGAGCGAAGGCGAGATGCTGTTGGGCGTTGTCACGATGAACATCGAACCGGTTCGGGTCGACGAACAGTGCGGGATCGCGGTTGGCGGCCGCGAGCGATACTCGGACGAGGTCGCCCCGGCCAATGGAAGCTCCGCTCAGTTCGACCGGCCGTGTGGCGTAACGATCTACGACTGCCGCGGCGGGCTCGAGGCGCATCGCCTCCTCGACGGCGCTCGCGACAAGCGACCGATCTGCCCGGACCTCTCGAAGGGCCTCAGGGTACCGAAGCAGGTGCTGAAGAACCGTTGCCGTATTGCTCTCCGACGTAACGATTCCGCCGAAGAGCAATACGGCGACATTGGAGACGATCTCATCAATCGAAAGGGTCCGACCAGTCTGAACCGACGCCAGAAGCGCACTGTCGACCATGTTGGCGGTCACAGCGGTGTTCAGACTTCGGAACGCGGCTCTCCCCGCCTCAGGGACGTCTCCTCCAGCCGTCACGTCGTGGACTGAGGCGACGATGGCCTCGTACCATCCGAGCAGCTCGGCGACTCCAACCCCCTCGAGGTCGAGCACGCGTGCCATCACGACCACCGACAAAGGAGCAGCGATACCCGCCCGCAGGTCCCCGCTACCAAGTGGCGCGATCTCGCGCACAAGTTCGCCGGCGCGATCGCGGGTCCAGTCCGAGAACCGAACCCGTACTTCTGCGGATCGAAAGGGATCGACGAAAGGTTGGCGGTGCCGCTGATGTGCGATGCCGTCGAGAGACAACATGCTCGGTCCGATCACCTGCGCGGTGGAGAAGCGAGGATCATCGACAGTGAACGTCTCCGCGTCCCCCATGACGCGAATACACAGGTCTCGGCGGGTGACCATCCATCCGTCAAAGGCCGGAATCCACGAGACGGGCTCGTGTTCACGCAGTCTTGCGAGCAGCGGATGTGGGTTGGCAGACAACTCCTCGATCGTGACAGACGATCCGATGGGAGAATGGCGACGGTCGCTCATTCTGGCATGGCTCCGCCCTCAGAAGTCCGCCGCTCCACGAAGGCGTCGAGCTCTTCTCGGACCGAATCCTCGAGGGCTGGCGCCTCGAAGTCAGTGACGATCTGCTTCCAGATCGGGTTCGCTCGCTCGGTCGCCGTTTTGGAACCCTCTTCGGTCCACTGCCCGAAATTCTGGCGCGTGAACACAATCGGCTCATAGAACGCCGTGGAATAGCGCTCCAGCGTGTGTTGCGTCCCGAAGAAGTGCCCACCCGGTTCGACTGACCTGATCGCATCTACGGCGATGTCGGCCTCCGACGTATCTAGCGGCTGGAACACTTCGGCGAACATCTGGACCATCTCGACGTCGAGGATGAACTTCTCGAACGAGGCGCTCAGGCCGGACTCGACCCATCCCGCAGCATGAATGATGATGTTGGCGCCTGCGAGGACGGCACCCATCATGTTCATCATCGTCTCGTATCCGGCCTGGGCATCGGCAATGTTGGATGTGCTGACGGCGGAAGAACGCCACGGAAGTCCGACGTGGCGAGCGAGCTGACCGCTTGCGAGCGCCGCTTTGACCGCTTCTGGCGTGCCAAAGGCCGGGGCACCCGACCGCATGTCGACATTCGACGTGAATGCTCCGTAGGCAACGGGTGCGCCGGGACGAACGATCTGAGCAAGGGCGATGCCGGCGAGTGCCTCGGCATGCTGCAAGGTCAGGGCTCCCGAAAGCGTCACTGGCGCCATCGCCCCGGACAGTGTGAACGGCGTGACGATCGAGACCTGGTTCTTCTCTGCGAACTGGATGAGCCCCAGGCACATCGGCACGTCGAGCTGGCGCGGAGAGTTGGTGTTGATGACCGTGTAGCAGTGGGCCTTCTCAACGAACTGGTCCTCGCTGAGGCCGAGGGTGATGCGCAGCATCTCGAAGCAGTCGGTCACTTTGCCGCGACCGCGCGAGTAGACGAACGGTGTCTTGTCGCTGAGCGTCATCATCGTCCTCATCATCTCGAGGTGTCGAAGCTCCAAAGGCACATCCTGAGGCTCGACCATCGGGTTGATCGTGTGAATCACGTCGAAGTGCTGCATCAGCCGGACGAAGTTCTCAAAGTCCTCCAACGTCCCTGTCCGCTTCCCGCGGTCGAGGTCGGTGGCATGCGGAGGACCGCCGGCCGGAATCATCACGACCTGGCGCCCGCCCACATGCACACGCCGCATCGGCTCTCTCGGAGTGATGTCGAATTCGGCTGGTGCCGTGGCGAGGAACGCGGCCACTAGTTCGGGACCAAGTCGTACGAGTTGCGCATCCTCGTCGACGGTGGCGCCCGCGGCGCTGAAGAGGGTGCGGGCTTCTGGCAAGAGCACCTGAATCCCGTCGTCGGCCAGGACCTCCAACGCGGCTTGATGGATGCGCTCGACTTGACCGTCTTCGAGAACCCGAAGAGGCTCGAATGGGTTGACGAGATGGCGATAGTGGGCGGTCGATGATGCTCGTGCTCCACGGTCCTTCGACCCACGACGCCGCTGCCTGGGCCTGTCAGCCCTCCGCTGCTGCGCCATCACTCCATCACAATCACGTTGCAGCCGACACTACCGCTCGTCAGCTTGGTTCCCGCCGGTGGCTCGTCGGTTGCGGCGGTCGCGCTTGCGAGAAGACCCGGCTCTGGGGATTGGTCCCAAGCGGCGCTCGACGTCGTCGAAGTCGACCTGGGCCGACGGCTCGTACGAGTCGACCACTCGTCGGATCTGGGCGATGTGCTCGGGGACAGATCCGCAGCAAGATCCGATGATCCGGGCACCGGCGTCGAGGGCCAACTCCGCATAGGCAGACATGTCGTCTGCGGAGGTCGGGTACCAGAAGGTCCCATCGATCACTTGCGGAATACCACAGTTGGCCTTGGCAACAACCACCACACCGGGATCAGCCTGGCGGATCTCGGCGGCCGCAACCACCACATCTGCTGGGCCCACACCACAGTTGGCGCCGACGGCAGCCGGGACGATCGAGGTGTGTTGCCACCAATCGGCCAGCCGGACAGGGGGGACTCCCATCATGGTTTTTCCATGGGTATCGAAACTCATTGTGGTGACGATCGGCAGGCCGGTGGTCTCCGCTGCCTCCACCGCGGCAGCCAGTTCCTCGGTGGATGACAGGGTCTCGATCCAGATGATGTCCGAGCCTGCCGAGGCCAGAGCACTCATCTGCTCGGTGAACAGTTCGACGGCAGCGGAATGCGTCAGCTCACCGAGAGGCTCGAACAGCAGCCCGGTCGGGCCGACTGAACCGGCGACAATCACCTCTCGGGCGGACTCCGAAGCGACTTCGGTGGCGACGGTGACGCCCGCCGTATTCAACTCCTCGACGCGGTCTCCTTTGCCATCCAGCTCCAATCTGGCCCTGGTGCCGCCGAAGGTGTTCGTGAGGATTATGTCCGCACCCGCGTCGACGAAACCACGATGAACCTTGGCGACGAGTTCCGGGTAATCGACATTCCACTGCTCCGGAGACCCCCCGGGTGTCAGGCCGAGTTCGAAGAGCGAGGTGCCCATGCCTCCATCTGCGACCAGACGTCCCCTCTTCTCCAAGAGGCCAGCGAGCGGGTTGCTTCCCGCCCTTCCTCGTACCCTGCTCATGCCGACCGTCCTTCCGATCGACCGCCTGCGGGAAAAGCTCGCATAACAGAAAAAACCGCCCGAGCCTTCGGCTGAGCGGCACCGGCCGCTTTAGCCGGATTTCTAGAGCGCCCGCAAGCTGGTCAATCAAATTGGCGCTTTCTCTAGGCGACCCTACCACTCCGAGTCCAACTCAGGGTCGACGCTGATGACGATCCATGGTATTTTATGCCGCAGAGAGTGAAGCTATGTTGCATTCCATGCAACGCCCAGAGGAGAGTTACCACGTCCACCCATCAGTCGCTTCAGCGGGCCATCGCCATTCTGCGGGAGTTCTCGGAACGGGACCCCGCACTAACCGTCAGCGAGATAAGTCGACGCCTTGGCCTCCACAAGAGCACCGTGTCACGCATCCTGGGAACACTCCTCGAAGAAGGCGTCGTCTGGCACAATCCAGAGACAGGGCGCTACTCGCTCGGGATGGCCATTGTCGAGATGTCCGGTGTGGCACTAGGACAGATCGACGTGCGCGCCGCCGCCATTCCGCACATGGGGGGACTCGCGGCCGAAACCAGCGAAACGATCACGGTCGCCGTCCGCCGCAGACGAGAGACTGTGACCGTTGTCCACCTCCCGAGCACTCATTCGATTCGTCACGTCATGTGGATTGGCCGGCGACTCCCGCTCCGCACCACAGCCGCCGGAAAGGCGTTGCTGGCATCGATGCACGCTCGCGGCGAGGACTGGCGTGCTCTCGTGGGAGTACCCGAAGATGACCGACCGACCGACTGGGAAACCACATTTGAGGCCGAACTGGCCTCCATCGCCAACCGTGGCTATGCCGAGGATTCGGATGAAGTCGATATCGGGACCGCAGCTATCGCCGCTCCGGTCGTCGATCACACCGGGGAGGCTGTCGCAGCGCTTTCGATAAGCGGACCGAGCACGCGGTTCGGCCCCAAAGCTCGGGACACCACCGCTCCGCTGCTGATCGAAGCTGCCAACGCGGTCGCCGCCGACCTCGGCATGCAACGGCCGGCCGAACTCGCCGGGAGGCGTCGATGACCCTGCGATCCGGCCACCCTGACTCTCTGAGCTCCAAAAACCCTGTCATACGCCGGGCATTCACCCGTTCGGATCACAGCTCGGCCGAGACCGACACGTCAGGGCATGCAAATCGACCAATCAACCAGTTCGCAGCTGCAAAAGGAGCTCACACTCATGATCAAGACACTTGAAATCGACACATTCACCGAGATCTACCGGAGTCCCGGCGTCAAGGTCGTCGACGCCCGTCCCACCGCCGCTTTCAACGGTTGGAAGCTGGGCCCTGAAGCAAGAGGAGGGCATATCCCTGGAGCGGTTGCCTTTCCACAGTCCTGGGCTGCAAACACCTACGACGCAATCTTGGCGGAGAGGTTGGCGTCCAAGGGTCTCACCCCGGACCATTCGATCGTCGTCTATGGATACGACGATGGGGAAAGCACTTCCCTCGCCGACCGTTTGATGCTTCTCGGATACGATGACGTGGCCGTGCTAAAGGGTGGTCTGCCCGAATGGGCGGCTCACCCCGATCTCGAAGTGATCCGGCTTCCGAAATACCGCCAACTGGTGCACCCGGAGTGGTTGCATCGACTGCTCGAGGGGAACCAAACAGACGAGGTCCCCGATGGAGCCTTCTCCGTATTCCAGGTCAACTACGGCGTGGCAGAGGAATACGAGCGTGGCCACATCCCTGGTGCTTTCTATCTCGACACCAATTCGCTGGAGTCATCGACGGACTGGAACCGCCGCTCCCCTGAAGAACTGGAAACGGCTCTCCTCAAATGCGGTATCAGCAAGGACACAACGGTGATCCTCTACGGGCGGGACACTGCTGCTGACCCTGAGGAGCAAAAACCGGGTCGAAAAGCAGGACAAATCGCTGCCACCCGAGCAGCAGCCATTCTCCTCTATTCCGGAGTTGAGGACGTTCGGCTGCTCGATGGTGGGCTCAACGCCTGGCTGGCTGCTGGACACTCGATTGAGACCGAGATGCGCTTACCAACCCCGGTGGCAGAGTTCGGGACCACCATTCCGGCCCGTCCGGACTACTTCATCGACTACGAGGAGGCGGTGGACCTGATCGCCGATCCTGACGGCGTGCTGGTGAGCGTCAGGAGCCAGGCGGAGAACCTCGGGGAGACCAGTGGATACAACTACATCGAACACCTCGGTGACATCCCCGGCGCCGTCTGGGGAAACTGCGGCAGCGATGCCTACCACATGCAGAACTACCGCAACATGGACAACACCATGAGGGATTTCAACGAGGTCGCATCGAACTGGAAGACGGTCGGCATTACCCCGGACAAGAAGATCGCGTTCTATTGCGGAACGGGGTGGAGAGCGAGTGAGACGTTCTTCTACGCCTATCTCATGGGATGGCCCAAGCCCTCGGTCTACGACGGTGGCTGGTTCGAGTGGAGCCGTCGGGCCGGTGAGGCCGCATAACCGCCAGCGTCGCGAACCTGGAGCATGCGGTCCTAGTGCCTGCTGGTAAGTTCACGATCGGCCGCGGCCACATGCCTCATGTCCCCAAGCGAACCCACCAAAGACACCAGCCGAGAACAGCGCACAAGACGCCATAGTCGCCAGCGCCCGTCCCACGAGGCAATCCCTTTGCAGATGCCATGGCATCAGCCACGGCGGTTATTCGCTCCAGTAGACATCGCCACCGAAGAACAGGTCGAAATCATCCACGAGACATCCTTGCGGATCCTCTCCGAGATCGGCATCGACTTCCTCGATCCGCAAGCGCGTCGTCTTCTTGCTCGAGCCGGCGCCAAAGTCGAGTCTGACTCCGAGCGGGTTCGATTCGATCGGGACTTCGTGGAAGAGACCATCACCACCGCTCCATCGGAGTTCACTCTGCACGCACTGAACCCGGACCGGAATCTTCACATCGGTGGAGACGCGATCGCTTTCTCAGCAGTCTCCAGTGCTCCCAACGTCAGTGATGAAGCCGGCGGGCGTCGACCCGGAAACCATGAGGATTTCCAGAACCTGATCCGTCTCGGGCATACCATCAACACGGTCCACTTCTGGGGTGGTTATCCGGTCGAGCCTGTCGACATCCACGCCTCGGTGCGGCACCTCGACACTCTCTTCGACATGCTGACGCTTTCTGACAGGGCCATTCATGCCTACAGCCTGGGGGCATTGCGAAACCAGGATGCCCTCGAGATGATCCGCATAGCCCGTCAGGTCGACGACGCCACTTTGGATCGTGAGCCATCGATCATGAGTGTCATCAACGCCAACTCACCGTTGCGCTATGACACTCCCATGCTTCAGGGCATTTTCGAGTTCTCGGCGCGAAATCAGGTCATCATCATCACTCCCTTTACCCTGGCCGGGGCGATGGCACCCGTCACCCTCAGCGGCGCGCTTGCCCAGCACAACGCAGAGGCGTTGGCCGGGATCGTGATGACTCAGGTGGTCAGACCGGGCTCCCCGGTCGTCTATGGCGGATTCACTTCGA
>QIDW01000011.1 GCA_003230435.1 Acidimicrobiia bacterium
GAGCTCGACCTTCTTCTCGCGGAACTCGGCGACGTTTTAGCGAGATGACCTTCACTGTCCTGGTCACCGATCGAGTTTCAGATGAGGGGTTGACTCCATTACACGACGACGACCGTTTCACGATCGAGACGATTCACGATTCCGCAAGCGACGAATTCGAGGCGACCCTGACGTCGGCAGCGGGCTTGATTGTCCGAAGCGCCACGAAGGTGGACGCGGAGATGATGGCCATGGCGCCCGATCTCGAGGTGATCGGTCGGGCGGGAGTCGGTATCGACAACATCGATCTGGCCTCCGCTTCCAAGAGAGGGATTGCGGTGTTCAACGCTCCGGGCGGCAATACCAACGCCGCTTCGGAGTTGACGATGGCGCTGATACTCGCACTCGCGAGGCGGCTCCCGGAGGCGGATCGATCGATCAGGGAAGGGCGGTGGGATCGAGCGAGTTTCAAGGGCATCGAACTGAAGGGCCGCACCCTGGGTCTGGTCGGCGCAGGCCGGATCGGTGGGGAGGTAGCTCGCCGTTGCAAGGTGTTTGGGATGGAGGTTCTGGTCTACGACCCGTATCTACCTCAGGAGCGGGCCGAACAACTAGGCGTGCGCCTGGTCAGCCTCGAACATGTCATTGAGAATGCAGACGTGATCTCTTGTCATGTTCCATTGACGGACGAGACCCGCGGATTGATCGACGCTCCCCTGCTTGGCCGGATGAAGGACAGGGTCCTGGTGGTCAATGCTTCGAGAGGCGGCGTAATCGACGAAGAGGCCCTAGCACAGGCCCTCCACGAGGGGACGATCGCGGGAGCCGCCCTCGACGTGTATGAGACGGAGCCGTTGTCACCAGAAAGCCCGCTGCGGAATGCTCCCAACCTCGTGCTAACCCCTCATCTGGGAGCTTCGACCGAGGAGGCGCAGGTCGGTGTGGCCACCGAAGTCGCCGGTTACATACGTGCTGCCCTCGGGGAAGGCGATGTATCGGCGGCGGTCAACGCCGCCGATCTCCAGTGATCTCAGACGATCTGAGTCACCACTGCTGCGTTCTCTGCGGGGGCGCCCTCCTCGCTCTCATCCCCTGAATTGATCAATAAGACGGCGAGAAGGATCAGAAGGACAGTGCCGATCCCGGCCACTGCCACAAGAAGGTCGCCACCCGAGATTTTCATTTCAGGTTGACTGCCTGCCAGGGTGGCAAACCCCAGAATGCCGGTCGCAACGAGAACGGCGATGATGGCTGCTCCTCCCGAAGTCAACTCGTTGGCCTGGATCAGGAGGTAGGCGAAAGGCAGCACAAGAAGAAGAAGAATCACAGCGGCCGACATTGGAATGCTTATCGCTTGACCCAAACGCTTCTTCACTTCTGTCACTTCTTCCTCGTCGCCATCGGCAACGGCGACGGGTGTGCCGAACAGCTGGGGAACCAGGGAAGTGACCCCTCCAAGAATTGCTCCGCCGACGAGCATCACGGCCAGCGTCGGAAGAACGGGTAACTGGGTCAGACCTTCGCCTCCTTCGATCTCGGTGCCGAAGCCGCCCGTCAGTAGGACACCGGCGACGATGCCCAGGATGAGACCCACTGCGGCACCGATCCAGGCTGTCGAGTTCTTTGACCCGGATAACTGCATGGCGGGGTCCGTCGACGCGGCAGCGGCGCGTGACAAGCCGGCGACAATGACGCCGAAGAGGATGCTCACCAGAGCGGCACCGACTAGAACGCTGGTCGAGCCGACCTGCACGATCGGTCCCGT
Organism: Acidimicrobiia bacterium; assembly: GCA_003230435.1. Taxonomy (GTDB): domain Bacteria; phylum Actinomycetota; class Acidimicrobiia; order Spongiisociales; family ZC4RG35; genus SZUA-217. The sequence continues at coordinate 1,745 of QIDW01000011.1, forward strand.
TTCCGGAATCACTGCGGCGGTATCTGCCCAGAATGCGCTTGCTACGAGAAATCCGACAAAACCAAGGGCTGCTCCGGTCCAGGCTCCGACTCTGACCGCCGTCTTGATCCGCCGTCCCATCGAGACGGGTTCGAGGGATTCCTCAGGTTCTGCCTCAACAAGTTTCTCCTCAGTGGTCGCCGGAACTTCGATGACGGGCGGATCCATGACGGCAACTGTGGCTGGCTGAGCAGCCGAGATGGGAGCCTCGATGACAGGCTCGCTCGCTGGTGCCTCAGCGGGTGGGGCGGCTGCGGCTATTGGGGCGCCACCAGCCCACGCGGTGAGCACGTCATCGACGGATGTGCTGTTCTCGGTGGCGCGAGCAGCCGCCGAGCGTTGCACCAGATCGGTGGGCATTCCGAGGGCAGCGGCGGCCGTTTCAAGCAGTTCGCTCACGAGGCGGCACTCTAGTGCCCCGACTAGAACGGTCATTGTGCCGCGACGGCACAGTCCCTGAGCACCACTAGCCTTCCGGCGAAATGCTTGCCGTCATCACCTACCCACCGATCCCGCTTTGGGAGGTTGGGCCCCTCACCCTCTCCCTACACGGATTGTTCGCCGCACTCGGGTTCATCGCGGGCGCCTGGATAGCGTCGAGGGAACTGCGGAAGAGGGGATTCGACATTCTCAAGTACCAATCCGCTCTGACGTGGGGTCTGATCGGAGCGCTGATTGGTGCCCGTTATCTCACCGCTCCCGCGGCCATCATCGACGCCGCAAATGAAGGCACGTCGATCCTCGCCACGCTGCACCCCTTGAGGGGCAACTTCTCGATTCTGGGTGGGTTCGCCGGTGGCATCGTGGCTGGTGTGTGGCGGATGAGACAGGTTGGGCTCTCCATCCTTCCCACTCTCGACATGTCAGCGTTTGGTCTCGCCCTCGGAACCATTGTCGGTCGTCTTGGGGATGTCGCCATCGTTGAACATCTGGGCCGTCAGACCAACGTGTGGTGGGGCTACGGGATCAAGCCTGGTTATGACCTCGCTCCCCAACACGGGAATCTCGAGACCCAGTGCACCGATGCGACGGTCGGGCTCGACGGGTTCTGCGGGGTCTATCACCCTGTTTTTCTGTACGACCTGATCGGTGCTGCCATCCTCCTCGGCGTCCTCTACTTCCTCTATCGACGCTTCAGACTCCACTACGGCCAACTCTTCTTCATCTGGGTCGCCTGGTACGGCTTCCAGCGTTTCCTGCTTGATTTCCTTCGTTTTGGAATGGATGGGCGACGCCGAGATCGGGTCGTTCACCTGGAATCAGATCAGTGGATTGGCCGCCGGTGTAGCCGGTCTGATCCTCGTCTGGTACATAGGTCGTCGCCAGCCCGAGGTCAGCCCAGAGGAAGATGCATCGCGCGGCGCGGATCTAGATCAGGCGGCTGCCACCTCGGAAACTTCCTAACCGGCGTTTCTCTCGTCTCGCCAGGCGACCCACTCGGTCACGGGCGTAAGGTCGTAGTCGGTCTGTCCATCAAACCCGAGAGTGATGAGGGTGGCGCCGGCCTCGACCAACTCGTCACCCATCTCCGGAGTGGATGCCTTGGCATCGGCCGAGCGCTCGATGTCGGACGGATCCCTGCCGATGTCAGCACAGTGCTTGTCGAGAACCTGATTCTTGTGTCTGATCACGTCGGCGTTACCGAAGCCATGCCAGATGTCCGCGTATTCGGCGGTGTAGCGCAGGGTTTTTCTCTCGCCGCCACCACCTATGAGAACCGGGATGTCTCGGGTCGGAGCCGGATTGAGCAGTTCCCATCGGTTCTTGATCCGGGGAAGCGCGGCCTTCAGCTCGGCGAGGCGTGATCCGGGAGTCCCAAAGTCGTATCCGTACTCGTCGTAGTCCTTCTCGAACCAGCCTGACCCGATACCGAAGATCAATCGCCCATCTGAGGCGTGGTCGACGGTGCGAGCCATGTCGGCCAGCAGTTCGGGGTTTCGGTAGCTGTTGCAGGTGACGAGGGCTCCGAACTCCACTCGCTCGGTTACCTCCGCCCAAGAGCCGAGCATCGTCCAACACTCGAAATGCTTGCCGTCCGGATCTCCCATGAGGGGGAAGAAGTGATCCCAGTTGAACACGGCGTCAACACCGATCTCCTCGGCACGCACTACGGCGTTGCGGATGGTCGAGTAGTCGGCGTGCTGGGGCTGAAGGCCAACACCGATACGTATGGGATGGGTCATTGTCTGGGTTCTCCTGGTGGTCTGGGATCTGGAAACCCTAGACCTCGCCTCTTCGCAAGGCCGAAGAGGTTTGAGATTCCTACGGAACCTCGATCCCATACATCGAGTCGACGATCAGCTCGTCGACCACAGACTGGAGGGCCTCATGCTCGGAGGCTCCGCCCTCGAGAGCGGCTTCGTAGGTGGCGATCTGTCTGTGGGCGCTGGTCCCTTCGGCAACGATCGTCCGGGCGTGCCGCACCTCGTCGCGAACGTCAAACTCGACCGCGTCCTGGGCCAACAACTCGATGAACTCCTCGACTAGCTCGGCCATGGGAACCAGAACGCCTTTTCCAAAGTCGACCAAGGAGCCTTCGGTTCCATAACGCTGTGCCCGCCACATGTTCTCTTCGATGATCCCAGGGGCATATACACGCCACTTTTGATTGTTGCGACGCAGTCTGTAGAGGTATCCGAGGAGGCACTGGTATAGGGCCGCGATCGTCATGGCGTCATCAAGACGTGTGCACACGTCGCTGACCCTCATCTCCAGAGTCGGGTATCGGGTCGAGGGGCGGATATCCCACCAGAGTTTCGTTGCGTCCTCGATGAGGCCCGCGCCCACCAGAATCTCGACAAAACGCTGGTACTCGCCCCATGAGGCGAACTCCTGTGGAAGCCCGGTTCGCGGAAGGTTCTGGAATATCACCAGGCGGTAGGCGAGCAGGCCGGTGGGTACTCCGTCCCAGAATGGTGACGATGTGCTGAGGGCCAGGATGTGGGGGAGCATGTAGCGGACCTGGTTCATCAGGTCGATGCGTAGGTGGGGGTCCTCGATCCCAACATGAACATGCATCCCACATACAACGAGCTGTCGCGCTACCTGCTGAAAATCGGCGGCGAGCCGCAAGTACCGGTCGTCCTCGGTGGTTTCCTGATGCGCCCAGTTGGCGAAAGGATGTGTCGAGGCAGCGATAATCGCCGCTCCGTATTCCGCCACTATTCCATTGAGGTCACGCCGAAGACCGGCGACTTGCTCTCTTGCTTCGGAGACCTTGCTGCAGACATCGGTTCTGATCTCGATCTGCGCCTTGAGGAATTCGTGGGTAGCTGCTGATCCGATCACCTCGTTTATCGCTTTCCACATCGCTGATGGCGGGCTCTTGATCAGGTCGCGGGTCTCTCGGTCCACGACGAGGTACTCCTCCTCGATGCCGATGGTGAATGCAGGTCTTTCCAGCATGAGCGGAACGTTAGGGGGCGGACCTCATCGCGCGTCGGCGTTCTTCGGCACATGCCTCTCGGACGTGGCAACCGTCGAGGTGATCGTTGACCAGGCCCATTGCCTGCATGAAGGCGTAAACCGATGTGGGCCCGACGAAAGACCAGCCCCGTTTCTTCAGATCCTTCGACATTGCTGTCGACGCCGATGTAGTCGCGGGCAGTTCCGACGGTGGGTCTTGTTCCGGCCTGGCCCATGACCAAAAGTGGGTTGCCAGCGAGCCCTTCTCCTCGATCAGTTCGAGAGCGCAGGCTGCGTTGTTGATCGTGGACCGAATCTTTCCCTCGTGTCTGACGATGCCGGCGTCGCCGAGGAGACGATGCACGTCTGCCTTTCCGAACTGGACCACCTTCTCCGGATCGAACCTGGCGAAGGCTTTTCGGAAGTTCTCCCTTTTGCGGAGGATGGTCAGCCAGGACAGACCGGCCTGAAAACCCTCCAGACAGATCTTCTCGAAGAGTCGATGGTCGTCTGCCGTCGGCCGCCCCCATTCATTGTCGTGGTAGTCGCGGTAGATCTCCGGCTCCGCTCCCCACCAACACCGAGCGACTCCGTCGCCTGCGGTGGTCAATTCCAGCATGTGTATGTTTCTAGCGGGTCCAAGAGGCAGAAGCGTGTGTATGGGTTGGGTCGTGGGCCCGGTTTGCGCACACGCTTTGTCGTTTATCCGTCATTAGCAAGGCGTCTCATAGCCTGTGCTCTCGTGGAGTCCACACGTGTCCGTGACGCTTTTTCAGGTGCAGTAGCAGCCGGTCTCGCCCTCGGCGTCTCAGAGTTCCTCGCTGGTCTGTTCAGTGGTTTCCCCTCTTCCGTCGAGGGTTTGGGCAACTGGGTCATCGACAGCGTCCCAAAACCCGTCAAGAACATCGCCATCGACCTGTTTGGGACCAAGGACAAGCTGGCCTTGTTGATCGGCATCGCTTTGACGACTCTTCTCATCGGGGCCGTGGTGGGTGTCCTCGCACGAAAGCGCTTCGGGATAGCCATCGCAGTCTTCATCGTGTTCGGGGTCGTGTCGGCGTTTGCCGCGGCCAGGGATTCTCAAGTTTCACTGGGTATGGCCATCATCCCCGCCGGGGCAGCGGTCATCGCAGGACTGGGGTCCCTGCAATGGCTCTACGATCTGGGATCTTTCAAACCGGGCCAGGACGGGGATGGCCAATTGACCGGCCCCTCTCGACGCAGATTCCTGGTTGGCGCGGGAGCTTTACTGGGTCTGGCTGCTCTATCGGCGACCGTTGGCCGTTCTCTCCTCGAGGGAGCCAAACGAGTGGCATCGGGTCGTTCCGAAGTACTTCTTCCCAGCCCGGCGGAGGGCCTCCCGGCACCAACGGCCGCGGCGGATCTGGGTGTGGCGGACCTGAGCCCGATCATCGTTCCCAACGAGGACTTCTTCCGGATCGACACTGCGTTCTCGGTTCCCAGAGTCGACCTCCAGGACTGGACGTTGACCATCAAGGGCCGGGTTGATCGGCCGTACACGATGACCTATTACGACCTGCTCGAACTGCGCATGGTGGAGCGCGACATGACTCTCTCCTGTGTGTCCAATCGAGTGGGCGGTGACCTCGTGGGAAATGCTCGCTGGCAGGGCATCCCGCTGACGGAGATTCTCGACCGGGCCGGAGTGCAAGAAAACGCCGAGCAGCTTGTTGGCCGCTCTGTCGATGGCTTCACTGTCGGCTTTCCGGTTGAGGCGGCGTACGACGGTCGTGAAGCGCTGGTAGCTGTGGGAATGAACGGTGAGCCACTTCCCTTTGAGCACGGTTTTCCTGCTCGTTTAGTGGTCGCCGGTCTCTACGGATACGTCTCTGCGACAAAATGGCTGTCCGAGATCGAGTTGACCGGATGGGATGATTTCGATGCCTACTGGGTTCCGAGGGGGTGGGCCAAGGAGGCACCCATCAAGACCCAGAGCCGAATCGACACACCCCGGAACGCCGAGCGGATTCCATCCGGGCCAAGAGCAGTCGCCGGGGTCGCTTGGGCACCGGGACGAGGGATTTCGATGGTCGAAGTGCAATTGGGCGAGAGCGAGCCATGGACCGAAGCAGAGCTATCGGAGCCGCTCTCCGTCAACAGCTGGATCCAATGGAAGGTCGATTGGGATGCCCAACCCGGCCCCCATCTTCTGCGCGTCCGGGCTACGGATGGGAATGGCCAACTGCAGGACGAGACTCAGCGACCACCGGCTCCGAACGGGGCGACCGGATGGCACGCCCGGCCCTGCTTGGTAGTTGACGCCTAGGAGTTTGCGGACTCCTAGTCGGCCGCATCGACAGCAGCTATCGTCCAGGAGAAACCGGATGCCGGGTCTTCGATAGCCAGTCGGAGCGCCCAACCCGTTCCGGGGGCTCCGTCGTCGAACCAGAACCATCGAAGACGGTTGGCGGCGGCCCCAACCTCGACTGGATCCGGTGGCCAGTCGAGATCGCAAAGCGCGGCAACCGCCCACCACGCTCCGTATCTTCCTGCTGCGGCCCCTCGCCGGCCGCCGTGGGCTCCGCCTGAGGCGCCGGCCCATGCCATCCAGGCCAGGGCCTCAGTCGTGTCCAGGCCCTCGATCCTGGCCTGAGTGAGACCGAGTGCCCTGATCGCGTCGCCAGCCTTCCCTTCAACCGAGGCTGTCTCGCATTGCCCGTTCGATTGCTCGGTCCATGGTTGGACAAGGTCGGCGAGGGCTCCCTCGGATGTCGGATCGTCGATTCGGTCGATCTGGTTCGGAAGAGTTACGTCAGAGGCCGCGGGAGGCATGGGGGAGGGGGCCTCGACCTTGTCCTTCTTGTATTTGGCGACGGGATAGGTGGGTTCCCAATCCATGAGTTGGTCGGGAAGGTCGGCGATGGGTCCGATTCCTTCTTCACCTCTGACGACCCGCTCGGAGGCGAACGTCATCCGCTCTGGTCCGTTGGTCAGAAAGGGGCGAACCTCACTCCAAGTCTTCGTACTTGCCGCCACTTCAGCAAGAGGTCCCAGAGCGAAGCGGGCTGCACCCTCCGAGACGACCGGTCCGGCAAACTTGCCAGGTGCCTCGAGGGCTAGTCGGTAGCGGATGAGGACATCAACACCCCACACCTGTTTGCCTCTGGTAACAGCTTCCTGGCAACGAGTCCGCAACTCGACCAACTCATCCCAAGAGGCGGTTTCGCAGTATCCGTCGATGACCCGAATCAATTCGTCTGTGTCAGTCGACTCGATGGCGTCGATGGCTCGCTGACTGATCACGGGTTAGGGCCTATCGCCACCGGCTTGTCGAGATGGGACCACTCTGAGAAAGACCCGATGTAGACGTCGGGCATCTCATAGCCGGCTACCACCATTGCGAGGGCGTTGTGACAGGCAGTGACTCCGCTCCCGCAGGACATGACTGGGTCCGCTCCGACATCCGAGTAGCGGGCTTGAAGAAGCTTCGGGTCGAGGAATCTGCCCTCGGCGTCCAGATTTCCCGACGTTGGCTTGTTGACGGCTCCGGGTATGTGGCCGGCTTTGGGATCGACTGGCTCGGTTTCGCCGGTGTAACGCTCGGAGGCCCGAGCGTCGACGATGTCGCGACCCTTGAGTCGATCGTGTTTCACCACTCCTGTGAAAGTCGACGATGTCGCGTATTCAGCCCCTTTTGGAGTGTTGGAACCGGCTTCGATTGGCAAGCCCATCGACGTCCACGTCTTGTACCCGCCGTCGAGGAGCCGCGACCGCTCGTGGCCCAACGATCTCAGCATCCACCACATCCGAGCGGCGATGGCGCCCTCCACGTCGTCATAGACGACGACCTCGTCTCCCGGGGCGATGCCGAGTCGTCCCAGCGTTCTGGCAAAAGAACCAACTGTCGGGAGTGGATGTCGTCCCGGACCCGGCGCCGCCGATAGGTCGCTGTCGAGGTCGACGAACACGGCACCCGGAATGTGGCCGGCCTCGTATGTCGACCGTCCGTGGTCTGGGTCGGTGAGAGCCCAACGGATATCACACAGTCGCACCGCATCGAGATGTTCGGCGAGTTCCTGGCAGTCGATCAATGGGTGCATTGGGGAGGTATTTCAGCAGCCGCCATCGACCGTTGAAGGACCGAGTCCTACTCCTCCTCGTCTACCTGTGACGCTGCACGGGTCGTTGCCCTCTTCAACTCAGAGCCAAGCTCCGTGATTGTGGTCCCCAGGGCCGTGGCGAAGGAGCTAGCCGCCTCCTTGAGCTGGTCTCTGATGTCGGGGTCGGTAAGGACGGTGGACACTGACTCTGCCACCTGATCCCAGGCACCGGCGAGCGTTGAGAACGCCTGTTTGATCTCATCGTCTGAGGGGCCGCGGTCCCTGGCGACCTTTCGATACGTGTCCTTTAGTTGATTGCCAAGCCCTCCAAAGTCGTCGGTCACCCTGTCCCAGGGATCGTTGGGCCTTTCCGTCGTAGGATCGTTCTCGTGCGTCTCCACCTGCTTGATGGTACATACGAGCTGTTCCGCGCCCACTTCGGTCGGCGTGACGTCGTTGTCGGTCCCGGCGGTACGGACATTCGTGCAACCCTGGGGATCCTCGAGTCGACCCTGGCCCTCCTTCGCGAACCGGGCGTGACCCATCTGGCGGCCAGCTTCGACACCGAGATCGAGTCGTTTCGCAACGATATGTTCGCCGGCTACAAGACCTCAGCCGGCATGGATGCCGAGTTGCTCGGCCAGTTCCCCCTGGCGGAGCTAGCGATGCAAGCTATCGGCGTCGTGGTCTGGCGCAATATCGAGTTCGAAGCAGACGATGCTCTGGCGTCCGGAGCCATTCGCTGGGTCGAGGACGTGGATCAGGTCATCATTGCGACTCCGGACAAGGACCTGGCTCAAGTTGTGGTCGGTGACCGAATCGTCACCTACAACAGAAGAGAGCGGAAGATTCTCGATGAGGATGCTGTCGTGGAGAAGTTCGGCATACATCCGGAGTCGATACCCGACTACCTGGCCCTGGTGGGTGACACCGCAGATGGCGTACCCGGCCTGCCCGGATGGGGCGCCAAGTCGGCATCCACGGTCTTGGCGCGTTATCCGCGACTGGAGATGATCCCCGTGAGTGTCGGTGACTGGGATGTCAGGCCTCGTGGGGCTGAGAAGCTGGCCGTGACACTCCAAGAACGCCAGGTTGACGTCTATCTATACAGAGAGCTCACCACCCTTCGGTTGGATGTCCCTCTGGAAGAGGAGCTCGCTGACCTCGAATGGAAGGGTGTCCCTAAGGATCGCTTCACGACCTTCTGCGATGAGATGGGTTTTGATGCCGAGTCGATTCGTGTCCACCGTTGGGACGCCTAGGGCTTTCTA
>QIDW01000141.1 GCA_003230435.1 Acidimicrobiia bacterium
CGGCTCCCCAACCTCTCGGATCGGCTCGGCACGCTGGTACGCACGAACTCAGAGGCGATCGTCGGCGCGGTAGCACCATCGAACACCGATGTTGACTATTCACAGGGGGTAGCCATCACCTCGTCGATCCACGTCGACGAGCACACCCACATCGAGCCGGTCCGGTATCCCAAAGGGTCTAACGCAATGGGAGCGCTCTCCACCCTCATTGTGGATGGCGGTGGCCGCATCCCACGGCCCCTGCGGTTCCTCCTTACCATCATCCGTCACCCGATTCGGTTCCTGCAGTCCCTGTCGGTCAGGAACTGGGCAAGCCGCGGCGTGATCCTTCTCGTGATGCAGAGCAGGGACAACACTCTGGTGACTTACCGCAGACGCGGCTTGTTCGGTGGCGTGCTCACCTCACGCCATGGCCACGGCGAGCCGAACCCCTCCTGGATCCCGGAGGCGAACAACGCGGCGCGTCACGCGGCAGCCGCCATGGGCGGGATGGCTCTGGGATCGATCTTCGAGGCGATGATCAACACCCCGACCACTGCACACATCATCGGCGGCTGCCCGATCGGCGTGAACCGGGAGACGGGAGTGATCGATCCGTACCACCGCGTCTTCGACTACCCGGGTCTCCATGTCGTGGACGGATCGGCTATCACCGCCAACCTGGGTGTCAACCCTGCCCTGACGATCACGGCGACGGCAGAGCGGGCAATGGCGATGTGGCCCAACAAGGGCGGCGCTGACCCCCGGCCGGCAGTCGGCACCGCCTATCGGCGGGTGCCTCCAGCAGCTCCGGCGAACCCGGCCGTTCCTGCGGATGCACCGGCGGCGTTGCGCGCCGACCGCATGCCCCCGTCGATGGCGTGACCTCGAGCCCACTTCGATCAAGGACATGGACGCGAAAAACCCCGAGGGAGTGTTGGCCGAAACCTTCACCCTCTCGGGATTCACGACCCTGTTACCACTCCGGCCCGAAAGCCGGTCTGACTGAGGGTTCCGAAGTGCCCTCTCGGTCGCTTCGGGTCCGGTTTGGGGTTGCCCCCAAGTCGGCTCCGCCACCATAGAGTCGGCCGAGACTCCTAGCAAGCGAGGATCTAGTGAATGTTTCGCGAACTCTCAATTGTTCGAGGACGCAGGCCGCTGAGGTAGTCGCATCCGTACGCGCGAGATCGCAACACACAAGCGAGTAGGCGCCGGTGGAGAAACCCAACGACAGCTCGCCGAAGAGAATCCGGCTTGCGCTGGCGGGCGACACCATGCTGGGCCGGGGTGTGGCCGAGGTCCTCGTCGCTGCTCGACCTTCCGACGTGATCGCTCCCGAGGTGGTAGAGATAGCCGGCTCGGCCGATCTGTTCATCCTCAATCTGGAGTGCTGTATCTCGGTGCGTGGCTCCCCGCGGCCTGATCCTGGCAAGCCATTCTTTTTCCGCGCCCCTCCGGTGGCTGCCGAGCTGCTACAGGCGATCGGCGTCGATTGCGTCACGCTGGCCAACAACCACGCCCTCGACTTCGGTCCCGTTGCCCTCAACGACACCCTGGATCTCCTGGCCGATGTCGGGATCGTTGTGGTGGGCGCCGGGAGGGATCAGACCGAGGCCCGACGATCGTCAGTGCTCTCACGCGGGGGATTCAGTCTCGAGATCGTGGGATTCACCGATCATCCCTCCGAGTTCGCTGCCGGACCCGAATCCCCTGGCGTCGCATTTGCCGATCTGTCGTCAGGGGTCCCAGCGTGGTTGGAGAAGGCGATTCGCTCCTCCACTGCCGATGCCACCCTGGTGACACCCCACTGGGGTCCGAATATGACCAGCCGACCGGTGAAGCGGGTGAAGCGTGCCGCCGACGCCCTGGTCGCGGCCCGGGCCACATTGGTTGCGGGTCACTCGGCGCATGTCTTCCACGGTGTGTCGGATCGAGTCCTCTTCGATCTGGGTGACTTCGTCGACGATTACGCCGTCGACCCCAAGCTCCGCAATGACCTAGGCCTGCTGTTCTTGATCGAACTGACTCACGATGGCCCAATGGAACTCGAGGCCGTGCCACTGGCGCTGGACTACTGCCACACCCGCCTTGCTGTCGGAGACGAGGCCGATTGGGTTTTCCGGAGGTTCCGCCATGCGTGTCACGAGATGGGGACCGAGGTTTCGATCCGGGGTGGTCGGCCGGTCATCAGGTGGTGAGCCGGGAGCCGGGTCGAACCGCCAGCCGACATCTCCGCAGCCAGGGAGCTCCGGTAACATTGGTGGGGCCGTGAGCCGCTGGATTGTCCTCTTGGCGCTGGTGGCGTTGATTGTGGCCGGGTGTACTTCCACGTCCCTGGTATCACCGTCAACGCAGGCCGGCGAGGATGAGGGCGCCTTGGCTCCCGAGGAGAACATCACTGACTCGGTCTCCGGCCAGGAGACCTATGCACAGGAGCGAGATGTCATGGTCGACTCTCAAATCGTTGCCCGTGATGTGAGCAACCCCCTGGTGCTCGAAGCGATGCGGACTGTGCCCCGGCATGAGTTCGTGCCCGCCGATTATCTCGACCAGGCCTACGAGGACCACCCTCTGCCCATCGGGCAAGGCCAGACCATCTCTCAGCCCTACATCGTCGCCTGGATGTCTGAGCTTCTCGAAGTCGAGCCGGGAGACAAGGTGCTCGAGATCGGCACAGGGTCGGGATATCAGGCTGCGATTCTCGCCGAGATGGGAGTCGAGGTCTACACGGTAGAGGTCATCGCCGAGTTGGCCGCGGCAGCCGCCCCCCGGCTGGAGCGCCTTGGTTATGGGGAGGTCAATACACTAGAAGCCGACGGCTATTTCGGGTGGGTCGAGCATGCTCCCTACGACGCCATCGTCGTCACCGCCGCTCCCGACCACCTGCCCCAACCGCTCTTGCTCCAGCTCGTCGAAGGGGGACGTCTTGTGATCCCGGTTGGCCCCGTGGGTTCGTTCCAGACGATGTGGCGCTTCACCAACGCCGCGTCAGGTGAGGTCCTCGCGGAGAACCTGGGCTATGTCTCGTTCGTGCCTCTCACCCGGGCAGGGTCAGACGAGTAGATCCGGACGCCAGAGCTTCGGAAGCGCCGACACGGGTTTTGCCCATCGCCAGCAGGGTCGCACCTCCGTAGCAGGCCGCGCCCACTGCCATGACCGCGGTGAAGCCCCAGGAGAGGGCGGCCAACGCAGCTGCAATGGCAGCCACCACCGACGCAGCCCCGTTGATTCCCCAGGCCCAGGGGATCAGTTGCGGAGCTGTGAGATCGAGATAGTCGATCCCTTTGGGAAACATGGTTCCCATCAAGAACCCCACCGGGAGCACCGACCCGGCCACCAGGGCGGCCCTCAGCCAAAAGGGCTGCCCCAGGGAGAGATCGATCACTCCGGCTACCAGCCACGGCTGCACGACGGCGATCACACTGAGAACGATCGCAGTCCCCAGCCAGGGAAGACGGTCTGACAGCAGGCTGCCGAGACCGGAAGCGACCAGCACCGAGGCCAAGACCACCGCCAGGGCTGTGGTGGGCCGCCCCAAGACCAGGATGTATCGCTGGAAGATGGGGATCTCGACCAGCAGAAAGGCGAGTCCGAGCAATCCGAAATAGCCCACGGTCCACCCCAATCCCGGTTCCCGCCGGGCACTCATCGTCAGCGGCCCCAGGATCAGCAGTCCGGCGGCCAGGATAGAAAGCAATAACAGCGCCACCAACACGAAGTAACCGGCGCCTCCAAAGGGCTGCCAGGTTCGACCCAGGGTTGCCAGCACCTCGTCGGTTTGTTCGAAGGTGAAGTAATGGCGGAAGAACGGGTGATTGTCGGTGGGGGGAGTTATGTCGAAGGTGTAGGACTCGTATAGGTCGGTGGGAGCCGACTGCGCCAGCAGGAGCGAGGCCAGCCGGAAATATTCGTCCTCAGGGAGTCGGTTGTACCGGTTCGCCTCGCTGGCGTCGAGTCCCGGGAACGCCACCAAATCAAAACGGAGTCTCTCGGCAAAGTCCCTTATCCGATCCAGCTGATCGGTTCCGAAACCGTCGGGAGAGACCAGCACCAGGAGGTTGGAAAACCCGCGTAGTGCCACCACCGCCGATGCGGGATCCCCTCCCCGGCTGCGGATCGCCTCACCAGCGAGCCCAACAGCCCTAATTCCCTCGGAAGGAGGGGTTTGCAGCCAACGGACCACGGCCAGGACTCCGCCGGGTCGCAAGACATCGAGATAGGCGGAGACCGCCTCGAGGGTGAGGCTGTAGTCCTCGGCCAGGCTGTAGGCCCCGGAGGTCACAGGGCGGAATGGGGAATCGAGGGCCAGGTGGACGACATCGAAGTCACGGTCGGCTCTCTCGACGAAGGTGCGAATATCTTCGACCACGACCTCGACCGCCGGATCACGATAGGTAGGTGAGGTCGATGCCGCCTCCGCCACCATCGGATCAGGCTCCACCGCCGTCACGTTGGCAGCTCCCGAGCTGAGAGCGGTGATCACCGCCAGGCCCCCTCCAGCGTCGAGAACCAACGCTTCTGCGGCCGGTTTGAGTTCGTAAGGCAAGGCATAGAGGAGGTATGGGACGAAGTCTGCCTGCCCGGGCTCGACGAGCGGGATCGGACTCAGATCGTCACCGTCGACGGTGACCCCCTGCTGTGCTGGCGGAATGCCGCGGTAGGTGAAAGAGAGCCCGGGCAGGGAACGGATTCCCTCGCTCTCGACGTGATCCACCCGGGACGCGGGCGTCCACTCTGTGGAGAGCAGCACCGCTCCCGGGTATCGCAGCGCTGCGCTCAACTCCTTGTAGGGAGAGAGTCGCAATTCGATGCTTTCCGGGCCGGCGATCAGCAGCCCGGCTGTCACTGCCACCAGAACGGCCACGGCGGGCAGGGCTTGCCGTTTACTGGAACCGGCCGCCAGCAGGAAGAGAACCGCCAGGGCCGCCAGGGCTGCTGCGGCCACTACTGCCCCCTCGCCGCCGAGGCGGCCGATCGCAACCAACGCCAGGGGTGCCCCTATGCCGGCGCCTGCCAGGCTGGCCCCGTAGATCAGGTGTGCCGGTACTCGACGTGGTTGGTCCCATCCCGCGAGAAGCGCCGTGATCAGTGCACCGGCGAAGAAGAACGGAGTAGCCAGAGCCAGATAGACAATGGCCAGGTAGAGGATCTGCCGCCGGTCCCATGCAACGGTGAAGGAGTCGAACGGCACCCGGTTGGCTGCCAGGTAGCCACCGATGATGGCGGCGGTCTGCAGGGCGGCGAGTGTGGCCCAGCGTCCCGGGCCACCCCGTCCGAGGCGTGGCCACACGAAGAGAAAAGACCCGGCGGCACCAAAGCCGAGCAGGGCCAGACTCACCGCCACGAAAGCGAAGTGGTAAAACTGAGCGACGGAGAAAATCCGGGTTAGGACCACTTCGAGCATCAGAACCGCCGCCGAAGACAGGGCGGTGCCGAGGAGGACAGCTGATCCCGAACGTTCACTCATCGCCGGGAACTAACACGTCATCGAGGAATGCCACAACCTCATCCACCAGCTGCGCACCGGCCGCCAAAGCGAAGTCGTTGTGATCGGCACCGTCGATGATCAAGAGTCGTTTGAGTCCTCTTGCGGATTCGAACAGCTCTCTGCTCTGCTCTACAGGAACGATGCTGTCGGCCGAACCGGCGACGATCATTGCGGGCACGTCGATGTTGCGGATCGTCTCCAGGTTCAGATAGCGGTCCCACAACAGAAGAGAAGCCGGCAAGAACGGGTAGTGAATCGATGCGATGTCGGGAAGCGAAGTGAACGGCGAGCGCAGCACAAGAGCGGCCGGCGGTTGTTCCTCGGCGAGTCCGAGCGCAACCGCGGCGCCAAGCGATTCGCCGAAGTAGGCCAGCCGATTTGGGTCAACGTCGGAACGGGCCCGCAAGTAAGCGACCGCGGCACGGGCATCGGTGGCGAGGCCCGACTCAGAAGGTTTCCCCGGATTGCCGCCATAACCCCTGTAGTCGACAAGCAGCACCGCATACCCACGTCCGGCGAGGGCTTCAGCTAGCGGTATGCGGTCGGCGCGGTTGCCGGCGTTGCCGTTGAACACCACCACGGTCCCGCCATTGCCTTTCCCCTCTGCGGGCACGAACCAGGCAGCCAGCGACAGGCCATCCTCGGTCGGGTACTTCACCTCCTCTGCGCCCGGCAAAACAGCGGCAGCGTCCGGAACGGCCTGTGTCGGGAAGTAGATGAGACGCCGTTGCGAGATCCATATCAGGCCAAGTCCTGCCAATACGGCCAGAGTCAATATCGCGAGCCATCTCATCACGGATCGCCAGGAGACTCCGGTCTCAGTTCGAGCGTTTCTCGGGTGGCCGTTTCGACGGCCTCAGCCGACCATGCGATTGTGATGGCCCGCCCGGTGCGGTAACGCTCCAACTGGTCGTCGTAGTGGGGTGACATCGGGTTGCCAGACTGCCCGCCGGGGAGCACGAAGCGGTTCGCGTCCCAGTTGCCGACCTCGACAGCCATCCGCATCGAGGCCACAAAATGGGAGTTCGCCGCCGGATCACGGAACGAAACGGCCGCCTGGCTGACCGTGTTGGCATCTCCACCCCAGGGGAATGGCCCCAGGTTGAACACGCGGTCCATCGGCTTGCGCTCTCCGACGGGGTGCTTGAACGTCAGTGGTCTGACCACCCCCCATGCCCAGCCAGATTCGTCATCCCCGTAGCGTTGGCCTAGGGCTCGGTACGTCGCTTCGAGCGCGTCGGCGATCTCTCTTTCCCAGCCTTGGGCAAACCAACCTGAGGGCCGCTCGTTCAGCAACCGCACCAGCTGCCCTGTCCATCGAGCGAACACTATCGACTCGGGCGAAAGGTCTGTGAAGCCGCGGCCGAGGGCCCATTCGGTTGAGTTAGGGGCCTTCGCCGCAACGATCTTGTGTGCCATCTCGACGATGAAGAACTCGTAGACCGTGGTAGCTACCGAGTCCGGAGATGCCACTCCATCCCAGTGCCGAAGCATCTCCTGCGCCCGCCGCACGGTGTCGTTGAGGACCGGAGCCTCGAGCACGACCTCCCGGATCTCCTGCCAGGGGATGGGGGTACGGTCCATCTGGAGCTCACCCACGGCATCGAGGTCCCAGTCGTCACGAGCCCCGAGGACCTCAACAATCCTGGCGAGTCGATAGCCGTCGATGAAGTCAACTCCCACATATGGCCCTTTCCCGTCTGTGGTCGGTCGGTTGTTCGCAGTCGCGAGAAACCCGGTCTCAGGATTGAGTGCATGTGGCAGAGCCTCAACCGAGATCGTGTCCTCCGCCCACCCCGTCTCGGGATCCCATCCAGCCAACGGCACGGTGCCCCACCCCTTCTTTCGTTGCGGAGCCTCGCCCACCAACTGCCAGGCGATGTCACCTGTTGCGAACCCCGCAACAATGTTGAGGGGAAGCCCGGGCCAACTGGAGAACATCTCACGCATCTCGTCGAAGTCCCTTGCGCGATGGACACGAAGAAGTCCGGCGATGGGCCGCGGATCAAGCCATACGGCCCGCATCGAGATCGCCCCAATCTCGCCGTCCAGTGCAGGTCCCACGATCGGGCCCCTCGGCCCTTCGAGTATGCGTTCTGTGTCACTGGGTCTTCGCCCTTGACAGCAATCGTCTCTACCCGGACGTTGCAGGGAATGTAGGCGTCTCCTTCCCGCACGCTGTCACCGTCGACGGCCTCGAGGAACAGGTCGGTGTTGTCGACGAGGCCGGCCGTCACCCCCCACGCTCCATAACCGTTCATCCCAACCGGAAAGCCGGGGACCCCCACGAACGTGGCGCCCGCGACTGTCCACTCCGGCGTCGACACACGGGCGAGATACCAGTGTGACGGGTGTGACGGAGTGAGGTGTGGGTCGTTGGCCACGATTGGACGACCTGTCACTGTCTTCGATCCGGCGATCGCCCAGTTGTTCGAGCCCCCACCGAACCCCACTGTCTCCCCGAACGCAGCGAGGTCCTCGGCGAGCCGCTCCATGGCGGGCCCGGCCGATCCTCCGGGCGGGTCCGTCACCGGCAGCCACTCCGGATAGGTCGGGTCGAGCGCGGCCACTGCCTCCGGGCCGTCGGCGGTGAGGATCTTGTAACGCAAGAGCTCGCTGTCCCAGTTCGACGCGAGGAGGAACGACATGAGCTTCAGCATGCCGATCGCATCGGCTGCCATGTAACGCGTGGGGCCAGTCTTCAAAAGCGCAAACTCGTGGGCGGGTTTCACAGAACCCAGCGTTGCCCCTTCGGTGACACCTCTTGCGTAGGCGTCGCCCATTGCACGCACGTCGTCGTCGAGCACCTCGAGTTGCTCGGCCGCGGAATGGGCGAACCCGATCCTCCTGGAGAGGCGGTCGATCGCCAGTCCATCGGGGCCGACCAACTCCGCGAGCGTCCCGTTGACCACACGTTTCAGAGCCTCGAGTTGAAAAGCCCGGTCCTGGCCGTGGCAGAACCCGAGGCCATACCAGGCGTCGATGTCACCCGCTGCGTCTATGTAGGCGACACCGAAAGCGTCGCGCCGGATACGCACGGGGGCCTCTATCCCGGAGACGGCCAGGTCACCGGTGGTAAGAGGAAGCCGCTTCCCAAGGATGAGTCGAAGCACTGAGCGGGGGATGTTCATCATGGCCTTTCCCTCGGTGGGAACCCATCGTGCCACACCGAGCGTTTCGACCTACCGCCACCTGGGGGCTTTCGACCCTTTAGCCCCCGGTGCTGATAGCCTTCAATGCATACCACCGGTGGTCGCTGCCGCCGGAACGAGTCACACGCCACAGGGAGGCATTGTGAGAGTCGCGATCGTGTACGACAGCCGCACCGGCACGACAAAGGCCGCCGCCGAGGAGATGGCGCAGATGGCCGTCGCAGCTGGTCACGAGTCCACGGCCGTCGCCGTCCAGGCGGCCTCGTCTGCCGACGTTTCAGCCGCAGACGCGGTATGTATCGGGAGTTGGACCGAGGGCCTGTTCTTCATCCTCCAACATGCCACCAAGGCGACGATGGAGTTCATCGACAGTCTCAGCCTGGACGGGACTCCAGCTGTCGTCTTCTGCACCTACAAGACCTCTCCGGGCAAGATGCTCGACAAGATGGCCAGCGCTCTCGAAGCCCGCGGTGCTCGCGTGACAGGCAGCTTCCGCTCCCGGGGCCGTCAGGCACCGGATGGGTTCGCGGGATGGCTCGACTCGCTATAGCCTCAACTATGCGTTGACTGATGGAGCGTCGTCGACGCACTCTGATCCTCACTGGCTTTGTGTTCATGGGGCTGGCATTGCTGCCGCTGGTGCGCAACCGGATCAGCGCCGCGGCCACCCTGCTCGAGGCCTTCGGCACGCCTGTGCCGCGACCCTTCGCTCCGGACGTCAAGCCGGAAACGGCCGAAATAGGTGGGGTGATGGGACGTCTCTATGCATCCGGAAACTATCCCGCGGTCTTGGTGGTACCGGGTGCCACTCCCGACGGCGTGGCCGATGCCCGAGTCAACACCGTCGCCCGGGCGCTGGCGAGGGCGGGGAGAAACGTCTTCATCCCCGAGTTGGATCTCTACCGAGCGGATCGTGGCCGCGGTCGGCGGTTTGGCCGAGTGGTCCGGGCAGCCGGCAGCGGCGCTGGGATTCTCCTACGGCGGCTCGTTTGCGTTGGTGGCTGCCGCCGACCCCCGCATGGAGGGACGGCTCTCCCGTGTGGCCACTCTCGGCGCCTACTACGACCTAGAGGGGGTGATCCA
>QIDW01000468.1 GCA_003230435.1 Acidimicrobiia bacterium
AGCGCCTCGGCGAACGCCATTGGCGACGCAGCGGAACTGATCCGGAGGGGCGCTGCCGACGTCATGGTCGCTGGAGGGGCGGAAGCTGTGATTACGACATTCGGGTTGGCCACGTTCGCACAGGCGAGGGCTCTTTCGACGCGCAATGACCACCCGGAGGAAGCCTCGCGGCCGTTCGACGCCCGGCGCGACGGGTTCGTCATGGGTGAGGGTGGAGCTGTGCTGGTGCTCGAGTCGTTGGAGCACGCGGAAGCGAGGGGAGCGCGACTGCTGGCCGAGGTGACCGGCTACGGCATGTCGGCAGACGCCTATCACATCACCCTTCCCAGGCCCGGGGGAGCAGGAGCAGCACGTGCCATGAACGCGGCCATGGACGACGCCCGCCTGACGGCGGGCGAGATCGGCTACATCAACGCCCACGGCACTTCGACAGCCGCCAACGACTCGACAGAAACCGCTGCCATTCGATTAGCGCTGGGGAGCGAAGCCGATGCCACACCGGTCTCCTCGACCAAGTCGATGACAGGTCACATTCTCGGCGGCGCGGGCAGCGTGGAGGCTGTCTTCTGCATCCTCGCCCTGCGAGACCGGGTGCTTCCGCCGACCATCAACTATGAGACGCCGGATCCCGAATGCGACCTCGACTACGTGCCAAACACGGCACGGGAACTCGAGTTCGACCATGCCATGTCCAACTCGTTCGGCTTCGGCGGTCACAACGTCTCGCTGATCTTCAGTCGGGTCTAGGAGTCTGTCGCTCACTTTGTTTGTGACGCCATTCGGCCAGGCTGCGATAGACCAGCACAAGGACCAGCCCCACCCCAACGGTCACTGCGACGAAAGCGACAGCGGCGACTGCGAAGGCCCATCCGTTGCAGGATGAGACTTGTCCTGCACTGTCAGGCTGCCGACAGCTGACTTCTGTAACGACGAACCCCAGCAGTCCGGCGAATAGTCCGAGGACGACAGAAGGTATGGCGATCCAGGGGTTCGGAGACCGTCTCAGATAGCGCTACCTTTACGTCTACCTCGATCGTCGATGCCGGCTTCGTCGAGGATCTCCCGCGGAGCGAGCTCTGGTGGGATTGGAAAGGTCGACCCGACCTCCCTAGGAGGATGAAAAGCGGTCTTGACTGACTCGTCCCACGCGAGAGCAGCAATCAGGATCCCGAGGCTGGCACTGACGAACCCGCCGGGGGACCCCATCGGGTACGCGGCGACAATCGCTAGCAGCGGCCAAAGGAGCCGAACTGCCAGAAGACCACCCGGGAGGACCCGTGAGTAGCCAAAGGCGACAACCGGGGCCGTGAGCCCGACGACCAGGATCAGCCAGGGTGTGGAGCCGTTGTTGGCTATTCCCAGAATGAATGGTGTTCCGAGAAGAATCAAGGGAACAACGACCGCCCTGGTGGGAGGACCGGCCGCGGCCGGAAGTTTGCGCACCCTGGAAGTCACCGGGGCCAAGTTGAGAGATGCCCCGGCGAGGGCCGTTGTCGCGAGTCCGACGATCCAAGCGGCGTCAATAGGCCGGACAACAGCCAGCAATGCCGTTGCTCCGACAACGACGAAACCGAGCCAGCGAGCCCACCGGCCACCAGCAACGACGATGCCGACAACCGAGGTGGCCCCCATGGCCAGGAGACTTATGGAAATCAGGAATACCGAGGTGGAGTCAAAAGGCCCATTGTCGACGATGAGGACGACCGTCCATGTCACCGCGGCCACGAGTGGCGTGACTGCCAGCAGAGGAGAATTCACGCCGAAGTTGGTTGTGTGGGGACGTCGCCGGCGGTGACCACCCTCAGATCTGACTTCTCACCGAAGCGCGGAGAGTCACCAGGCTGCCACATGGTTTCCTCTTTCCACGTGCTCCCGGGGCGGAGGGTGACGATCGCACCGTTTTCAGGCTTGTCTTTGTGGAGGTCGGACAATGGTGATCCAACCAACTGCAGACGTCCCGCCTGGATCGGATCCTGATGGGACACGATCACGACATCGCCGTGCGGGTGTGCAGCGTCCAACCGACGGGCGACTTCGGCAACGCGATCGGCGAGGTCGCCCAGGCTCTCATCGACGAAATCGAGCTGGTCGGGGTGCTCCAGGTAAGCCTCTAACTCGCCGGGGAAGACCTCTGAAAGTGACCCCCAGGGATGACCCTTCCATCTGTTGGAGAGCGACCACTCGGTGAGATCCTCATCAACACGGACCGGCACACTAGACCTGGCCGCGATCTCCTCGGCTGATCGTAGCGATCGCTCGAGCGGAGACGACCATATGGCCACCACTGGTCGCGGACCTAGATACCTGCCGACACGTCTGGCCTGATCGAGACCATGGGGAGACAGGCCGAAACCTGGCATCGAGCCATAAACGAGGTGTTGCGGATTGTCGACTTCCGCATGTCTGACGAGGTGGACCAATGCCGCCATCTGCTCAGTTTGGCCGGTTGGTCGCACAACCAGCGGTGTGTCGGGAAAATAATCACCGCTTCTCGCGTGCTCTATCTCCACGACATATCACTTGAGGTAAGTTCGGGAGCTGTGTGGTCAGAGCCAATCCTCCATGTCGACATGGATTCGTTCTTTGTTGAGGTTGAACGTCTTCGCGACCCATCGCTGGTGGGTCGTCCCGTTGCCGTAGGGGGCACCGGCCATCGCGGTGTCATCGCCAGCGCCTCCTATGAGGCTCGCCGGTTTGGAGTTCATTCGGCTCAGCCGACGGCGTCAGCTCTCCGGATGTGTCCAGATTTGGAGATCGTTCCGCCGGCACATGGTCGTTACAGCGAGTTCTCGGCTCAGGTGTTCGGCATCTTTCGCTCATTCACCCCTCTTGTGGAAGGGCTCAGTCTCGATGAGGCATTTCTTGACGCGACCGGTCTCAGACATCACTACGCATTGTCGACAGAAGTAGGGGAGGCCATCCGCGAATCGTTGAAGGCCGAGCTTCGGCTCCCTGCATCCGTGGGTGTCGCCTCTACCAAGTTCATCGCCAAGCTTGCCTCGGAGGAGGCCAAACCCGACGGACTGTTGCATGTCGCCAAGGACACGCAACTCGAGTTCCTTCACGAGCTGCGCGCCAGCTCTCTTTGGGGCGTCGGACCGGCCACTCTTGCTGGACTCGAGCGACTGGGAGTGGAGACCATTGGCGACATCGCCGAGATGCCCGAGTCGGCTTTGGCGTCTGCACTAGGCCCAACAGTTGGACGACATCTCCATGATCTCGCCAACGGGATCGACCCCCGACAGATAGAGCCAGATATCGGGGCCAAGTCGATCTCAGTGGAACAGACCTACGAGACCGATCTCGAAGGTGTCGAAGTGATCGAGGCTGCTCTGCTCGCCCACGCCCAAAGGCTCTCAGGGCGGCTGAGACGGAGCGGGCTGTCGGCACGAACCATCACACTCAAGACGCGCTACGACGACTTCAGCACTGTGACCAGAAGCCAGACTCTCGACGGTGCGACCGACGGGTCTCGCGATCTGTACAGGATCGGACTTGAACTCTTGGAGGGCGTCGACGTGTCGCGACCGGTGCGACTGCTCGGCCTCGGTGGCTCCTCCCTCGAGGAGTCGGACGAGCCAAGACAACTGGGCTTCGATGACTCCGAAGAGTGGGATCAAGTCGAAGAGGCCATTGCTCAAGTGCGAGAGAAATATGGCGACAGTGCGATCTCCCCAGCGCGATTGGTCGAATGGCGTAACTCAGTAGACTCCTGAAGAACAGGGCTAATTGCCCCGCCAGTCGGTGTATTGTCATAGTGGGCATCGAGCTTCTAACCAAGCCCGGGTGGACATATGGGCCTTGACGACAAAGAGCAGAAGATCCTGGCGGACATTGAGCGTCAGTTCTACGAAGAAGACCCGGAACTCGCGCGCGCGGTCAGAAAGATCGAACGACCAGCACGAGTCGGGCTGAGGCTGTCTCTTCTGGGCGTCGTTGCAGGACTTGTGATCGTGATCGCCTACGTCTCAACGACCTGGATAGCTGTCCTTGGATTCGCACTCTTGGTTGCCTCAGCTACTGCTCTCGTCAACGCTCTGCGTGTCCGAGGATGGAGCGTCCCCGTCAAAGAATCGGACGACGAGCCGGTCGACTAACACACACCGTTAGCGACCCTGGATTCGTCCGACGCCCACCTGTTCCAAGCGGCTATTGTTCCAGTCCCCGATCGCAGTGCTCGCGGGCCGGCGCCATCATCGGGAGAGGAAGACGGACCCCTGCCCCGGGTCTGTTGGCAAGGTTTAGGAAGGACAAAGTGGAGCAGGCATTCACAGCCGAGCAAACATGCCGGCTCAGCAATTGCACCCATCATCAGCTGCGCTATTGGGACCGGGTCGACCTGGTCAGCCCCTCGATTCAGGGAACTGGCGGCAGGCCGGGCGTGCGACGTCTCTACTCCTTCAGAGACCTCATTGCATTGCGTGTCGTCCGGAGCCTTCTCGACAACGGGATGTCACTGCAGCGGGTACGTCGTGCCTGGGACTATCTGCGTCGCGAAGGGGGCATGGAAGGTCACCTCTCAGACGTCAAACTCGTAACCGATGGGCAGACGATCTTTCGCATCAGCAATGACGATGGTGAACTGATGGACGCTCTTCGCGAGGGTCAATTGGCTTTCTTCGTGGCTATCGATGAGATCGCTCGCGAGGTCGAAGAAGACGTCACCCACTTCGAGTTGGACCGCGACACCTTCCTGACGATGCTGCGCCGTGTCGAAGAGGATGTCAGCGAGGAGCGCACCGCCTCCGGGAGCTAGGCCTCTAGTCCCGTCCAATCAGAGAGCGGGGGTTGATTGCCGCCTTCGCCCTGGTCGTCCCGTCATAACGCCTATGTATCCACCCTTCGACCTCGAGGAGATCGGACTCGTTGGCCTCTCCCGTGCGGCCCCCATAAATGGCGGCCGAGTAGTTGACGGCAAGGGAGAGAAGAGCAGGGTCGGTTTCATTGGCGAACTCCATCGGGGTCTTGGATGCGGGCACGGTCTCGCCAAGGTCGACAAGACGGTCGACGATCTCGTCCCACGCCGCCGTGATGTCCCCGCTTCTGATCGTCCTGAGTCTTCGTCTCCTGCGCATGGCCTTGATGAGTGGGATCACCCCGGCGATCAGGGCGACCGCTGGGAACACCAGTATCCACCAGCGGGGCCCCTCGGGTGAGAACTCGACCGGCGGCAGGTCGACAAATCCACCCGGCCTGTCGTCCTCGGGTCTGGAGAGCGATGGCGCCTCGTCCCCGAAAGCCCTGTCTTGTTCTGGTATGAAGTCCGCCGGGTCGAAACCCGCAGTGATGCTCTCGGGCACGAAGTCACTCCGGGGAGTGGGATCGAACCGCACCCAGCCGAAACCGTCCATCCACATCTCCACCCAGGCGTGGGCGTTGTTGTCTCTGACCTCGATAACACCATCCTCGGTCACGGTCCCAGGTGTGAAGCCCCATACCACCCTGGAAGGTATGCCCAATATGCGACCCAACACGGCCATCGATGTGGCGAACTGCTGGCAATAGCCGATTCGGAAGTTGAGGCTTGTCGAATCGCTGAGCCAGTCTTCCAACGCGAGTGAGTCATCGCCTGTGGTGACATCGAGTGAATAGGTGAAGTCACCACTTTCCCGGAACCAGTATTCAAGCATCCAGGCCTTTTCGAAGTTGGTTGTTGCTCCTCTGGTACGGAACGCGGCGGTGCGCTTGAGGGCAGCAGGAAGGTTTTCCGGCAGTTCGGTGTAGAAACTGAGATTGTCGGGTTCAACGATGTCTGCACGGGCGAGAGAAGGTGTCTCGCTGAAGACCCCGGCGTCGGCCGCAGCGGCGAATATCGGGCTGAGCCGGCCGTTCTCTCCGGTGGCCAGTGCACCGAGATCATCGTTCTGCGACGGGAAGCTAGCGCGAATCTGGTACTGATCTCCGGCGCGGAGTCGCGGGGTGTAGATCAGGGACGAGTCCGTTGCGACCTTGACAGCCCGAGGGTCGATGGCGCCGCTTTCGTTGATTGTTACAACCTCTGTTGCGATGCCTGCGGTGGGCATGACTTCACCACGCAGCTCTTCAATGAGGATCCGTTGCAGCACCTCCGTCGTCGTGCCCTGATATCGATGATCCGGGGCTCCGATCGCCCGGCCCGGTTCGTAATTCCTGATCGACGTGTTCGACCGGCCCCACCCCGTTCCGTCGAATTGGTCGAGGGTTTCCATACGCCAGTAGATCTGTTCCGGAGGTGGCGAGCCTTCAGCGAGTGTCGCTCTGAATACAACGGCATTGGTGGGACTGAGTAGTCGTTGTCTGAGATCGACGAACCGATCGTATGAGATTCCGCCGCCGCCGACGCCGTAGCCACTTCCTCCCGTCCTCCATGGAAGATTGCCGTACTCGGAAACAGCCCCGGCGGAGCCGTTGGCGGCTGCAATGGCGACCACGGCGACCAATCCGGCCATGATCAGTGACGTGGCCTTCGACCGTCTCGGAATCGGGCGGCCTTCCACATCCCGCGCCCTCCCCACATCCTTGTGTCGTTCCATCCCCATGGCTGTGACTGTGAGAGCAAGCATGACTGCGGAAGCCAGCATCCACCCCAAACCCGCCGGTGACCGGTCGAATATCGCGAACTGGAGATAGACCACGATCGATGGAACCACCATTGCTGCTACCGGACCGCTGGTCATACCCCATACGTACAGGGCTGCAATCACCCATACGAGAACGGCGAGGATGGCGATCACGCCCTCGGTGGGAACGATCGGTGGGATGCCCGACCGGATCAGACGCATGGCCTGGTCTATTTCGACGGCAAGGGCTGTTGGGGTGTCGGCTGAAGGCAGAATGCCGGCGATAAGGGTCATCGGGACGCTCACCCGCAAGAAGAGAATCAGCCCTGCCATAGAGAATACGACTACCGAGGCAAGGCGGCTTGTGAGGAGTTGGCGGAGCAACCACCAGACGACCCCGCCGAGAACAGTCGAGGCGACGAGTATGAGACGCCATTGAGGCATTTCCGGGCCGCTTTGCAGAAGTCTGCCGAGTCGGCCCACGACGAGCACGAGGGCGAAGATTCCGGCTAGCTGGCCGAGACGGCGGTCCATGATGACCTCATTGCGTTTGCCCATGCGTTTGCCCAATCGTCGGCGGGATCGACGGAGACGGTCGCCACTCCCATGCGGTGGAAGCCGACAAGCGTTTGGGATATGGTGCTGGTAGCCGCCATCAGCAGGGTGGAGCGGTACTCATTCGATAGGAGTTGTTGAACCGAGAGCAGGCTTCGGTCTGCAACACCGGTTATCAAGACGAGGGCTCCGCCGCCGCCTTTCAGGCGGATTCGGCTTGCCACCGCCTCGATGTCGATTTGATCGTTGGGCTCCACGAGCGCGAGTCGCTCCATTGCTGCGGAGTACCTGGAGGCATCGATCGGATCGGGGTCACCGGCCCAGAGGTCCGCATCGAACCCGGATCTCACCAGATGGGTGACGACACTGGCGGCGCCTGACACAGCCTTCTCGAAAGCGCCTGCCGATTCGTAAACCGATGGCCTCACATCCAACAGCGGAGTTTCCAATTGTCGGATCATGAGCTCTTCGGTTTTTGCGGAGTAGGGCCAGTGGACACGACGCATGTCGTCGCCAAGTTGGTACTCGCGGAGTGTGTAGAAGTCCTCGCCGCCTCGTTGGCTGTGTTCGGGCCGCGAGGCGTTCATCGCCGGGTCCTGGCCCCTGATGGCCGGGAATCCGGTGAGCTCCTCAACTGTGGGGTACACGACCAGCCGGTCGATCGGACCGTCGGGTGCTGACAACTCGGCCAGGCTCAAAGGATCCGAGGTGCTGGCCCTGGCTGGCCCAACTCTATAGACCCCCCTGGGGCGACAGGTAACCCGGTAGGTCGCTGATGCCGTCTCGTCTCCCATGAGCTTCGCGATCTCAAACGCAGCCAGACCCAGGCTCTCGACTTCGTCGTGGATGCGCAGGTGGCGGAGGGCCCGTCGTCGCCGATTGCGAAGAACCAGAGTCACCGTGGTGGTGTCGCCGTTGTGCACCGTTGTCGAGCCCAGTCGCCTGCCGATGTCGAGTTCTGGGTCGTGGAGACGGACATACCCAATTGCGGCCAACACTGCTGCGACGAAGAAGGTTCCTGTGAGAAGCAGCTCCGGATCTCCGAAAACCCACCAAAGAATGGTCAGAGCGAGGCCGGCGCCCAAGAGAGCCCAGCCCCGAAGCGTGGGCATCAGGTGGCTATCCGGGAAGTCGTCCCCGGGACACGAATACGGCCCAGGACGTCATCGATGAGGTTGGCCACGGTCTCACCGCGCATCTGCGCCTCTGGTCGCATCGCCAGCCGATGTTCGAGCACAGGCTGAGCCAATGCTTTGACGTCGTCGGGCATCACGTAGTCCCTGCCTTTCGAAGCGGCGCGGGACCGGGCAAGACTTTGGAGGAACAGGGCGGATCTGGGCGAAGCGCCAAGCACCACGTCGGGGTGGAGGCGGGTGCCCTCGACAAGGTCGACGATGTAGTTCTTGACCGAGTGTGAGATCGCAACCTCTCTGGCAATGGCGATCATTTCACGGGCCTCCTCCACCCGAACCACAGGTTGGAGATCGAGGAACGTTGAGCGGACACCGTGGGTGTCGAGCATCTCCAACTCCTTCTCTCGACTCGGGTACCCGATGATTACTCGCATCATGAATCGGTCCAGCTGCGCCTCGGGCAGTGGATAGGTCCCCTCGTGCTCGAGGGGGTTTTGGGTGGCGATCACCATGAAAGGCAGCGGTAGCTCCCTGGTGATTCCGTCTGACGTCACCTGACGCTCGGCCATGGCTTCGAGAAGCGACGACTGCGTCTTTGGGCTGGCTCGGTTGATTTCGTCGCCGACGACGATGTTGGCAAATATCGGTCCGGGCTTGAACTCAAAAGCCCGTCTCTCACGGTCCCAAACCGATATTCCGGTCACGTCTGACGGGAGAAGGTCGGGAGTGAACTGAATCCTGCTGAACGCTCCTTCGATAGAGCGTGCGAGTGACTTTGCCAACTGTGTCTTGCCGACGCCTGGCACATCTTCCACGAGCACGTGCCCTTCGGATACCAATCCGAGCAGAACCATATCGATTACTTCCCGCTTGCCCTGGATGACGGTTTCGACGTTGGAGGCGATCCTCTCGAAATGCTCGCCGAATATCTCGATACTTCCTGGCTCTGATTGGCTCAATACCTGCGACCTCCGTATTCAAAAGATGACTCTAACGACAGGAACCCCTCGCGGGAGCTAGACTTTGGGGCGGGGAATCTATCTGGGAGCGACGTCGTGTTGGCCAGGTTGGGGCTTGGAAGCCACCTGAAAGTACTGGTCAGAGAACCTCTCCTGCTGTGGGAGGCCGTACGGGCTGGTTTTGCCATGCGCCGCCTGGGACGGCTTTTGCCGTCGTCTGCGTACCTCGATTGGCGCACCCATACCGCATACGGTGATTCGAATGCCTCAGTCGCCTCGATCGACGTGGTTCACTACCTCCGATGGCGGAGGGAAATGAGGGCGATGAGTCGGTGGGAGAGAATGACGTGACCCCCAATCTTGCTAGCCGTCTCCAAGACATCCCAGGAGTCGCCTCAGTAGCCGTGGACCTCACCGACTCCGGCGGCGGAATCAATGTTCGGCTGGAGGCGGGTGCCGATGAGGCAGTTGTGATGGAGAGGCTCCGCGCTCTCCTTGTCGCCTACGGGGTGAGATCCCCCAATCCTCCCGAGCTGCGGTTGGGGCGTCCGACCAAGTACCTCGACGACAGTCCACTCGGGGTCGACGTGACGATCACGCCGATCAAGGCAGGTGCGCGTGTCCAGATTGCCTCGACCAAGGTGCGCTCTTTTCGCGTCGTGCCCGCCACCCCCGAGGCCATCGCTCAAGGGCTCTCTGACGCCTGGTGCCAGGTAGTCGGAAAGATACCGGTCGAGATAGTCAGTGTGACCATGGGTGATGAGGGGGAACTCACTGTTGTTGCTTCGGATGGAGCGCACGAGACAAGTGCCAGCTCAAACGTCGCATCAGGTTGGGAAGAGGCGCTGACACGTGCCGTCGGTCGTGCCATTGGCGTCGTTGACTCACCCTCGAGCCCGGCTCCCGTTTCGGTTAACTCCTGAACGGCGGCCTGTCGGCATCTCGCAGCCCTTGTTACCATTTGGCGCCAGGTAAACCAGAGAGATCGAATGGCCCGGGCCCTTGTCCTCAACGCCAGTTATGAGCCCCTCTCCGTTGTCAGCGAACGACGGGCGCTCGTACTCGTCCTGACCGAGAAGGCGCTTGTTGTCGTAAACAAGGACGAGATCTGGAATTCCGAGTCCCTGTCGATCGAGATTCCCTCCGTCGTGAGACTGACCCGGTACGTGAGGGTGCCCTATAGGAGAGCAGTTCCTGTTACCCGGAGAGCAGTCTTTGGTCGGGATGGTCATCAGTGTCAATACTGCGGTGGTCCCGCCGAGTCTCTGGATCACATCAGACCTCGGTCAAAAGGCGGGGACCACAGCTGGGAGAACGTTGTCGCGTGTTGCCGCGCTTGCAACGTGCGGAAAGGTGACAGGATGCCGGGCGAAAGCGGATTCCGCCTGAGAAGCAGACCTGGTCCGCCCCGTCGATTTGCTTGGATTTACGCCTCGACCGGGTTTCAGATGGACCCGGCTTGGCAGCCGTATCTACTGGCCGAGTCTGCCTGAACTCGTCGCCGAGGTTTTTTAGATTTTTTTTCTCGATTAGGTCGTTTCGGGTCGTTTCTGTCCCTGGTGGGTTGTTGAGTGGAGACTATGGATTGGTCTCTTGCTTCTCTTGATGAGATCGACCGGGGTTTCGATCATTTCGGCGGGTTGACTTCAGCTGGTCAGGCTGAATTGTGTTCTCTGATTCAGGCTGCTGATGTGGCTCAGGTTTGGATGGGCGATGGGGCCCGGA